>CALMNJ010000434.1 GCA_937868675.1 uncultured Bacteroidota bacterium
ATAATTGAACAGTATGGCATTGATATGGTATTGACCGGCCACGACCACAATTTTAACGCAGGATCCAAGGTATGGGCTCAGGTTGAAGGTCTTGATGAACCAAAATGGCGTATAAACTACCCCGGAGCTTGTGGTGGACATACCTAAAGTACCCGTGCCGCTACAGAGCTGGTTTCCCGGCCAGGCCGGAGTGGCAGATGAGGTGGAGCCTGGGATAAGGTTATCTGAGCAGTCCCGTAGCTCAATGCTATAATAATCGCTCGCGCAGCACGGGTGATTGGAGGCTTTCATGGAAATAAAATAAGCGTATTGCAGGAACTGATTAGACGGCGTTACACTGAACACTTGTTCGGCTCTTACAAGACCGGTACTGGAATTCATATCATAAGGGATAGCAGAATTCAGCTCCAGCACCCTGTTGCCTCCAAAAGGAGAGTTAGGCACCACAGATGGTGTGAGCCGGTTTGTGGAATAACTTGCCGGAATAACATAGGGCGTTGTTACAATATCCGATGTGGTAACAAAAGTAGGCTGATAAGGATAGCATAAGCCGTTAATCGTGCTGTTTGTTGCCGCATAGCTGGTCTGGCCCGTTTGCCAACCCGGTATTACCGTATATGAGCCGCTCCCCGTCAATTCAAAACCCATGTTATTGCAGGCAGGGTTAGTTTGGGCGCCTAACCAGGAGGTAAAAAATGCGCCGGATAAGCAAAGTATCCTTTTAAACATTTTCTGCGGGCTTTAAAAAATTTATCTGGTCAATTCAAAACCAGTTTTCCCTGTTTTATTAGCGTGCCGCCTTGCCTGATGGCGTAGATATAAACTCCACCCGGATTGGCGGACAGGTCAATAGTGCTTTCTGTTCCGAGTTGTTGCGTCGAAACCTTTTCGCCTAACGCATTATAGACTTCAAGGCTTAAGCTGCCCATACCCGCTGGGTTTAAAACCGTAAACCTGCCATTATTGGGATTCGGGAAAACCGAAATATCAGCAGCCCGTCCCTGCACCAGGTTAATACCCGTACAAGCGTTCACGCTTTGGGTAAAAACGGCTTTGTTTGCGCAACCGTTGCTGTCATAACCGGTAACCGTATAATTAAAAGTGCCCGGTGGACTGGCTGTTAGCACCGGGGTGGAAGCACCAATAGCCCACGAATAGGTGGACGCCCCGCTTGCCGTCAGGCTCACGGTTTCTCCTTTGCAGATCATGGTATGGCTGCTGGAAACTGTTACAGTGGGCAGGTTTAAGGCCGTAATCGTAAAATTTTTGGTTTCCGAGCAGCCTAACGAGCTGGTAGCCGATACTGAAACGACCGTATTGCCTACTGGAGAAATAGTGAGGACGCTATTCGTGGAATTGGTGCTCCAGGTAAAGCTGTTGGTGCCAAATGCCGTCGCCGTTAGCGTTAAAGGAGCTCCCTGGCAAACGGTGTTGGAGCCCGCTATGGCCGGGCTGGGATAAGCGCTGAGCCAAACTGAGACAGAATTAGCTGTTTTATCGGGAGTGGCCATGTCAGGCTTCATATCGCCGTTAAAATCCGCGAGAACGATGCCATTCGGCTGCATACCCACGGTATAATTAATAGCGGTCTGGAAAGTTCCGCTGCTGCTGCCCTGCAGGATGGATACATTGCTGGAAGTATAATTTGCCACAGCCAGGTCAATATTACCATCCCCGTTCAGATCCTTTGCGGCAACCGCTGTTGGATTTACACCCACTGCATAATTCACAGCGGCGCCAAATCCGCCGGAACCGTTTCCCATAAGAACCGAAACATTGCCAGAGTTCATATTGGCTGTAACAATATCAAGATTGCCATCTTTGTCAAAATCTGCAGCAGCAATTGCCATGGGAAAGGTGCCGACCGGGTAATTTGCTACGGGTGCAAACGAGCCTGTTCCGGTTCCGGGATACACCGATATGTTATTGGTATTCGCGTTACAAATTACCAGGTCCATGTTACCATCCGCGTTAAAGTCTCCGGTAACACCCCCGGTGCTGCTGTTCCCGCCGTTCATGATAAGAATGCTGGAAGTGGCCGTTGCAAAGGTGCCGTTACCGTTGCCCAGATACCTGTGAAAGGCAGGCGAGCAGCCGTCCGTGATAACCAGGTCCTGCACATTGTCGTTGTTAAAATCGTCTGTAAGAACAGTTAAGGGATTGCTGCAGCCGAAATAGCCGCCTCCAACGGTAAAAGTTCCCACTCCCGAACCTAAAGCCACAAAGGCGTTGCCTCCAAGAATTAAGAAAATAAAGTCCTTTTTGTTATCACCATTGTAATCCCCTGTGCAGATTGACCGCACCAATCCCGAAGTATTAACCGACGTGGTTGCCGTAAAGGCACCGTTGCCATTCCCTAAATAAACGTAAATCTTGTTTTGAACTCCCGCAAGAATATCCATGTTGCCATCGTTATTAAAATCCGCACTGGCAATGGAATAAGGAGAGGTTGTGGCGCTTAAAGCCGCCGTGGGAAAATAACATAGCTGCGATTTGACCAGGTTTGAGCTACCTAGCAGGCAAAGTAGTGTAAACAGTTTTTTCATTGTTACAAGGCTTAGAGATTAGTAATAACCGCAACAGCTTATACAATAATTAAGCCAGGTTTTGTTAACTTTGTGCCTTAACCAACAAATTTAACCGGGTCACCCAGCTATTGCAAGCAACCCGGTTAAAAAGGCTGATTACTATTCCGTGCTAACCCGGCGCAAATAACCGTAATTTAACGCACTAAAATTAGAAGTTCTGGTGTCTGATTAAGGGCACAAAACAGCAATGGTATAACCCG
>CALMNJ010000435.1 GCA_937868675.1 uncultured Bacteroidota bacterium
TGGGCTTCCGGTCTGATAATATGCAATACAGGCCTGGGCTGTATCCAAGGGAACCTGAAGACTGGCTCCTGGTTCTGAAACGGTTGATTCTGATCTGTTTTTTTCATCAGGTGCCGACTTCTTTTCCTCATCTTCGGATACCCTTGCGCATTCATAGCTCATTATCATTACTAGCAATGAAAGTAAAACTGTTGATTTCATATTTTCTCCTATTAGAATTTTTAAAAACAAACATAAGCACAATTATACCCTTTGGTCCGCTGTTTTGCGGTTCACTCCCAAAAACAGGTATTTATACCTATAAAAGCGAGCCACAAATCCAGTCCAAACAGGGTTACAGTATCAATCCATATACGCAGAAACTTCCCCTTCGCTTACATTTCCCTGTTTTTAAAGAATAAGCATTTACCCCCTTACAAAACCACCATAATGGGTTCAACTTTGCCTTCCCCATTAAAATCTACGTAGTGGAGAAGAACCATTACCCCTGGTAAGACCGAACATTTAAACGCCCGTTACCTGCGCGGGAAAAAAGCAGGGGCTATTCCGCAAGGCCCGCTTGCGGCTATGATGTTGTATCTATGAATCGCCTATTAAAAGAACACGCGGTTTATTTATCGCGTGAAAAAGTTGCCACGTGCAATGCAAAACAAAACGTTGAAAAACATCGCGTCCCGTCTTTCAGGATGCATTGCAAAAACCGAGTATATCTGTTTCGCATAAGCCAAGCCCATCTCAATCCGGTACCAACATAACAATTGTGAGTTGACACCGCCTAAGCTGCCACCAGGCTTCGGGGTCTGGTGTTAAACCACACTCGCCCCCTGAATCATTCAACGGACGTTCCACTTTTGTTTCACACTTCACGCAGTCCTTAGAGCTTCCCCTGCAAAGGCCATAAGCATTGCCTCAAGCTCCCCCCCCCCGCTTTAACAAACACCTAAAACCGATAACATGACAGACACAAATCATGGGGCATCAAGTTATGCCCCCGGGACAACTATGTCCGACAACGGCTTCATCAGCCAGATACAGAACATCATCCGTAAAAAAACCCCCGACCACTCGTTCGGTGCTTCGCAACTTGCCGAATCGCTAAGCCTTAGCCGTTCGCAACTAAACCGGAAGCTGCATTTCCAGACCGGGCATTCGCCGGGGCAACTGATTCTGTTTTACCGAATGGAAGTAGCCCGCAGGCTGCTGTCAGAAACGTCGCGAAGTATCAAGGAAATTTCATGGCAGTGCGGTTTCAGCAGTACATCCAGCTTTTGCCGGAAGTTTAAGAAATTATTCGGGCTCAATCCCACCGATTACCAGAGAATTCCCGAAACAAAAACAATCCATGCCGCAAACCAATGGAGCCTTCCTGTGAATGAAGTATGTTATGCCGGGCTGATTGTTTCCATGCAAAGATTTCACTGGCTGGGTTTAATGATCAACCTGTTTATTAAAAACATCGAAAGCAAAAATATGGAGGTAAGTGAAATAGCAAGGGCGCTCTGCATGAGCCCCTCTCACCTGAACCGCAAAACACACAGACTGTTCGGTATTCCTGTAACCCAGTTTATTCGTGACCTGAAATTGCAATATGCGTTTGAACTTTTACTGGAAAAAAAACACAGCATTGCACAGGTAGCTGTAATGTCAGGCTTTTTTGACTCGGCCCATCTGAACAGGCATTTCAGGCAGGCGTTTGGCGTTTCGCCAGGAAAAGCAGATAGCTGCAGATGCACCATCAGGGTGATTGCTGATCTGAAAAAACTGGTTTTGCAACAAACTGGCAATTAGTTGCGCATTGTGTACAATACAAACGGCCCTTCGCAATAGTAGTTTTGTAAACAACAATTACACGCTGCAATTGCAGACTGGTAAATTAACAAAAAAGAAAAATGAACGCGCTGCAAATGACATTCGTTACGATGGCCTCCTCAATAGGGATTGCCATGCAGAATGCCAGTACCAACCAGCGAAGCGGACAAATAGTGGCGAATGCATCGCTGGTATTATCCTGCAAACTGATATTAAGCACGGCGGCAAAAAAATAAGAAACAGGAACTTTTAAAACACCAAAACAATAAAACCAAACAATCATGGCCGACTCAAACGCAATGGTGATAAGCAACACCGTGATAACACCGCAAATCATAAGGACCGTAGAC
>CALMNJ010000436.1 GCA_937868675.1 uncultured Bacteroidota bacterium
GGCTGATGGTGCTTACCATGGCCCATCACCTGGAGCGGGGTTATTGCTGTGGCAATGGCTGCCTGCATTGCCCGTATGACTATGACGCGGTACCAGAGCCCCGCAAATCGTACCTGCTGGCCGAGCGCCCAAAAGAAGCTGACAAGAACAATACGGAAAGCCCGGATTTCCGGTAATTTTAAGCTATGAAAAAGCCAGCCCCAGCCAAAAAAGTTTCCTCCAAACTCCCGGTTAACGACCAGACCAAGACCTTTTCCTTTTTTGAAAATGTGTGGGATGTAGTGCGGCAGGTGCCCAGGGGGCGTGTAACTTCCTATGGCGCCATCGCCAATTATCTTGGTACAGGCCTGTCGGCGCGCATGGTCGGCTGGGCCATGAATGCGGCATCGCAGGCAAGGCCGAAGGTGCCGGCGCAGCGCGTGGTGAACCGCAACGGCATGCTCAGCGGCAAGGCCCATTTTAAAACGCCCGACGAAATGGAAGCCCTGCTGAAAAAAGATGGTGTTGCCGTGGAGAAAGACCAGGTGGTAGATTTTGCGCAACGGTACTGGGACCCGGCAAAGGAACTGGGTATTTAATTCTTTGGTGGACCTGCTGCATTGCATAGCCTGGCACCGGTTGCGTCACTCCCTTGTACGTTCCGCCCTTTATGGAGCAGGAAAAGTATGCATGCTGCTTGCATATTGCAGAAAGAAACGGTAATTTTAGAGTGATGCCCCTACCCCTTTACGTTCATACTGCGCTACATTATAGCTACTAAACCTGCAACCTGTTCCCGCAAACTGCTATCTCCCGATTTAATGAAGTACCGGCGAAATACGACCGAAGGATAACCGGCAGTATACCGGCGTCATTATACCTTAGGTATTCCTTTGGTATTAGGGAGGTATTGGGGAGGGGAAGGTGGGAGTCGTGAGACGGTAAACGTGAAGCGTCAGACGGGGGACGTGAGCGGGGAGCGTCAATGGTGAATGGTCAATGGTCAATGGTGAATGGAGGGGATCGTGAAACGGGAAGTAGTCTTCTTCATTGTTGATGGAGGAAGTGCGGGTGTTTTTTGAAGTAGTCGTTCAGGGATTTGTTTTGTCACTTTCTTTGTCTTGACACAAAAAAGTAACCCAAAAAAGTCAAGCGAAACCCGATTCCTGCCTGACTGCGTCACGCAGGGAGGGTTCCTGCACGTTTCCGCTTGCCAGCGCCACACATTGCGGTCGGTAATATGATTGGGGTAACGGGTTGCTTGGGATAGGCAATAGTGAATGGAGGAAAAGGGAGAGTCAGACGTGAAACTGGAGGTGTCAAAGGGGGTGGAGGCGGGAAAACCGGAAATGGGGGAGTAACAATTGGTTTTGGCCTGGTTTTACCAATTCCCCACCAACCATCTACCAAGTATCTACCAAGTAAGGACTAAGTAAAGACCGGCCTGTACTGCAAAAATGACCGCGGATTTGTATGGCGGGGACGTGAATAGTCAATGGTGAAATAAAATGAATAATACCCGCGTAAAACTATCCTATGAGTGAGAAACGATGTATTGGTCTACACTTTTGCTCTCTTTAATTATAATTGTTCAGTAGATAAATCTAAAAACAGGATACCCATGCATCCCACGCTAGCATTCGCAAATCCAATGGTGAAGGTTTGCATTGCAAATGAAGCTTGGTGATGTAAAATAAAAGGCATCGCTGAACCGGACAAAACAAAAAATTGTCGGCGTGTGGGGCAATTCACAGACAATTTTGACATTTGCGCAATATTTTTTTAAAACCACTGAGCCATTCGCAATTTCAAGAAACAGCAAGGCACAAGCCAGAAGACCTACAGCAAACAGGGCACTAAAGCTTTGTTATTTGGTGGATCGGAAATCGTCAGGTAATTTATCAACATTATAAAGTTTAGGGTCATTTCGTTGCAGCGATGAAAGATATTCATTAAAATGAGCTTGCTTTTCAAATCCTATTTCGATGTGCTTTTCGGGTTTCTCCCGGGAAAGCAGCCGGGCAGCGTTGCAACTGCCGGCCCCAAGGGTTACTGGTCTGCTTCTTCTGTGGTCTCTTCTATTTTATCGGAATCTTTTTGTTTACGCAGTTTAACGACGGGTTTGTCCTGCGTGCCGGTTACGCTAAATGGAATGCCGATGATGCCAAAGGGCGGAAGGCCCAAGCGGCCGGAAAGATTGAGTTTGCCATCGAAACTTACCTGGCCTTCGAAGCGTGGCCTGAAGCCGGCCACTTTCATTTTGGTGCGCTCGAGTGTGATGATGTTATTGGCGATGGTTGTTTTGATATTTACCTCGGAGAGATCGGGGTTGCTGATACTGTCTTTGCCTGTTTCCTTACCTACCGCGCTGAAGAGTTTAAAACCGTTCATTTTTACTTTTTTTACAGACAGTACGCCAGCACCTTTGAGCGAGGGATACAGGGGATGCATGTCTGCACCGAGTTTACCGCCGAGTGTGTAGTCAAGCGAAACGATGCCTTCGGCACCTGCGGCCGAGGTGGCGAGGTCGCGGAAGAGCTTGATTTCGTTATAGGCGCGTTTGATGTCGAACTCTTTTGCGTTGATATGGTAATTGAAATATGCTTTTACGGGCGATAAACTTCCATATTCCGCGTCCATAATAACGGGTGCACCTATTATGTTGAAGCCTGCCTGCTTTAGTTTGATCTTACCGCTGTCGATGGCCATTTCGCCTATAAAATCTTCCAGTTCCAATCCATTATACGCCAATTTATTTACATCGGCGTTGAATACAAGACTTAGGTTGGCAGGCACCAGCACCACACCGGTCGCTGTTGTGTCCGCGGCTGTGGCCGTGTCGCCGGCATAGGCCATGAATTCATCAACGAGGAGGTAAGCGGACGTGCATTTAAAATTGCCTTTCAGCGGTTCATTTTCTTTCAGCGCATAATTGATTACGTTGGACAAATAACCGTTGAGGGTAAACGTTGATTTGCCGTAAGCAGCTTTGAACTGATCGAACCACATTTTATCGTCTTTGAACCTAAAGAG
>CALMNJ010000437.1 GCA_937868675.1 uncultured Bacteroidota bacterium
AACCCTATGATACACAACATTATTAATTTCGGGCAGGATAATAATGGGGTTTTTTACAAGTTTGCCGGAAGCTATTGCTTTACAAACACCACCTCAGTAAATTTTCCCGTTAGCCCGCTCGGCACCATGGATGATCTTGGAACCTGGACCGGTTCATATTTCAATCTTGATAATAATACCGGAATGATTTACCGCTTAAAAATAATGTACGGTACCGGATTGGGTTGCCTGACTTATGATTATGCAAATACCGGGTTTGGCGACTGGGAAACGGACTGCCAGACATGCGCAGTAAAAAAGGGAGTATTGTACTACGGCACCGAAACCTTTGTTGGGCTCACTGAAAACAAAGCCTCGTCCTCGGTCGTATCGGTTTATCCCAATCCGGTAGGCTCCTTTATTAATGTGGAAACAAACGGAGCTGCGCTCAAACTGGTGTTGGTTGATTTGCTAGGGCAAAGTCTCCTGTGCGTGGAGGTGGAGGAGGGGGGGACATTAAAACAATTTGATGTAAGCGCCATTCAGAGCGGTGTTTATCTTTTAAACGTGTACAACAATTCAACTCTCATTAATTCAGTCAGAATTATTAAATGAAAAACCTTTTTTTTAGCCTTGTCTTTTTGATTGTAACCGCACAAAGTAATGCCGAATTAGCAACAGGGTATTATATCACGGATAAGGGCGACACTGTGAAACTAACGCTGGATATCCCTGTAAAACTCTCCGGAGAAATTAATTTTTATAAAATGCAATCGGGTATAGAATACCAGGACAAGTTCGGGATTCAGTCGCTGGTTAATCCGTTTTTTGCGAAGGAGGTGGGATTTACTCTGGATAACAAGGCGTATAAAATGGTGGCTCTTATTCAGGACAGTTTATTCCGCAATGACGAAAAGTATGCCAATACCGGCTTTAAGTTCGTGCAACTTGTTGTGGAAGGAAAGGTTAAACTATTTCGCTTTATTGATACAAAAACGACGGTTTATGGCAGTCCTGATGGTCACCACGGAGGAGGGACTTTTGAGGGTGAGGGAAGGCCAGTTTATTTTCTTGAAGGAACCGATCGTAAGCCCCGGCAGGTTATCAAAGATAATTTTCCAAAAGTTCCATTGGACTTTTTTAAGGATTGCACCTCTATTAAGATGAGGATAGCTGCAGACTATTACAAATACAAGGACATTGAACGGATGGTGAGAGACTATAACAACACATGCTTTTAGGTTTATCTGGTTTAGAATTTAATGGAATTGGCAACATGTCGCCAATTGCACCGTAAAATAAAATAAGACGGAGTACACCTGCCATCCTGAGTAAACCGTAATGGATGAATACCATACCAATTTTGTAAATAAATTGAATTGATCTGAAACAATGCGCCTCGTTATTCAAAGAGTAAAACAAGCCGAAGTGAAGGTTAATGAAGGAACCATCGGTGCCATTGGGAAAGGTCTTCTGGTGTTGCAGGGCATTGAGGACGCTGATACCATTGAAGATTTGGAATACTGCGTGCAAAAGCTATGCGCCATGCGTATTTTTTCGGATTCCGAAGGCAAAATGAATCTGGACGTAAAACAGGTAAAGGGCGAAATTCTGATCGTGTCGCAGTTTACATTGCACGCCTCTACCAGAAAAGGCAACCGGCCCTCCTTTATTAACGCGGCCCGCCCCGAAATGGCCATCCCGCTTTATGAGAAATTTATCAGCCTTGTTGGCGCAAGCCTCGGTAAGCCCTGCCAAGCAGGTAAATTTGGCGCCAACATGCAGGTGAGTCTTGTAAACGATGGTCCCGTTACCATCATTTTGGATAGCAAAAACCGCGAATAATTTTTACCTTTAAAACTTTAATCACATTACGTGCAACCGCGCATTCTATTAGAAAAATCCCGCTTCGATGTCACCATCAAGCGCCTGTGCCATCAACTGGTGGAGGTACACAACGATTTTAGTAATACGGTCATCATAGGACTTCAGCCCCGTGGCGTGTATCTGGCCCGCCGCATTCAAAAAGAGCTCGAAGCCATTCTCAAAACAAAAAAAGTGTTTTGCGGCGATCTGGATATTACTTTTTACCGCGATGATTTCCGGCAACGCGAACTCATCCCAAACCGCACAAACATTGACTTTATTATTGAGGATAAGAATGTGATTCTGGTGGACGATGTGCTTTTTACAGGCCGCACCATCCGCGCCGGGCTCGACGCCATGCTGGCGTTCGGACGTCCTAAAGATGTGGAGTTGCTGGTGCTGGTTGATCGTCGTTTTTCGCGCCATGTTCCCATTCAGGCAAAATATGTAGGAATTACCATTGATTCCATCTCGAGCCAGAATGTAAAGGTGGAATGGAAAGAAACCGATGGCAACGATAAGGTAACCCTCAAGGATAAGTGAAGAACCGGCTGTCGTATTAAACAAACTGTAAGAATACTGTTATCAAAATAAGTTTAAAGCACTTCAGATTAAATTAATCCATGTCACAACAGCTTAAACCATACCCCGAATACTTTCAGCGCTATATTGGCAAGGCCGAACACGAAGCGCTCATACCCGCCCTCGAAAGCAGCCTTTCCGAACTTAAGGAACTCATTAAAAAATTTCCCCGCCAAAAGGAGAACTATGCTTACGCGCCCGGCAAATGGACTATTAAAAAAATACTGATTCACCTGTCAGACACCGACCGCATTTTTGCTTATCGTGCCCTGCGCTTTGCCCGCAAAGATCCGCAACTGCTGCTGTCTTACGAAGAAGATGATTATGCAGCCGCTGCCGATGTTTCCAACCGCAGCATGGACGATTTGATGCACGAATTTGAGTTGGTAAGGCTATCTAACATTGCCCTTTTTAAAAGTTTCGACGATCAGGCACTGAAACGCGTAGGTAAAGTTCCTTTGGGTGAGGTAAGCGTAGGCGCCCTTTGCTATGTGCTGGCCGGCCACATCCGCCATCACATTCAGGTTATCAACGTGAAATATTTATAAAAATAACCGACTGCTTTAAATATTAAATCTATCTTTAGATTTTGAATTTAACTTCAAAAAAAACGAATGAGCCATCTTAGTGTGAACCATCTGCTGGGG
>CALMNJ010000438.1 GCA_937868675.1 uncultured Bacteroidota bacterium
ATCTGGGGCTACCCCTTTCGGCATATTTTTTTACCGGTGCCGAAAGGGTCGGGCTTTCCGATCCGGCCCCGCTTGCCCTTTGCTATGTTTATGCAGCTGCGGGGGCTCATTCCAATCGCCTCCTCGTCTGCCAAACATTACGCAACGTTCTGCGCGGGGCCACCGCTGCAATCCCTCAGCCGGGTTCGCGTTATCCGATATTTATTCAAAACAACAATTCACTTATTTATTAATCCTTCGTTTCTTTTTCGCAACGAAAAAGAAAATTGAATTTGTCGGCCTGTGTGGATTCGAACCACAATCTCTCGTCTTAAAAGGACGTTACTTTACCAGTTAAGTTACAAACCGTTTTATTTGTTGGAGCCGAAGGCAAGATTCAAACTTGCGACCCGCTGCTTACAAGGCAGCCGCTCTGATCTCTGAGCTACTTCGGCTTTTAATCCTATTTATTTTGTGGAAGCGATGTGATTTGAACACATTCAGTCCGAAGACACTGGTTTTACAGACCAGCCCGGCTCTCCTGCTCCGGCGCGCTTCCTGTTATTTGACAACCTGTGAGGGATCGAACCCCAAACCTCCCGGTTCGTTGCCGGGTGCTCTTCCGAATTGAGCTACAGGTTGCAGTGCGCAGAAATCAATACGATCGCACTTTTAGATGAGTAACCTTTTCCACTTCATTATTCTTTTTTTCCGTATTCGTTTTATGGCGTTTATGGCCATGTTTATTTCACTTTCATCGCAGGTGGCAAATTGTGCGTTTTTGTATGCCTGTTTCGCCTCCGAAAACAATCTTGCCTTTTCACACGATTTACCAAGCTGATGATACACGGTAAACCTGCTTACACCTGGTATCTTCAGTGCTTTTTGTGCATGCCTTACCACTTCCTCATGCCGGTTCAGGTAGTTGAGCATGTACAGGTAGGTGCAATAGCTGCTTGCGAACTTTGGCGCAAACTTCATTGCCAGCTTCAGGTGATACTCTGCTTTCGCGTACTCGTCAAGCTTCATGTAGTAAAGGTTTCCTAACTGATAGTGCGCCCGGCCATACCCTGGCTCCTGCTCCAGCAGATCTAGTAAGATCCGTTTACACTCAGTAAAGTTCCCATCACTGTAAAGCCTGTCAACCTTATAGCTTTGGTCCTCCAACCATTGATTATTTTCTAATTCCTTCATTTTAGTAGTGGACAAGAGTGAAATCGAATCACTTTCTTTCCGGCTTCAACGGAACGCATACACCAAGTCTGCCACTTGTCCTTTTATTTTATGCGCTTCTGCACAATTAGTTTTATTATTCATTCCATTCATCATTTTAGTTCCGGTTGAGACAGGGGATTCGAACCCGTATCTGCGGCGCCACAAGCCGCCATGTTAACCCTTACACCAGTCTCAACATCTGGTTGGGAAGGCGGGACTTGAACCCACAACCTTGTGCACGGCAAAAGTCCTGTGGACTTTGAGCGCGACCGTGCGAAGGCCACCTGCTCTTACCATTGAGCCACATCCCAATTTTTTGTCAGGAAGGCAGGACTCGAACCTGCGGCCTGAAGCTCCCAAAGCTCCCGCTCTACCAACTGAGCTACTTCCTGTTTTACTTCTTCACCCGACGGCCCGGGAGGATTCGAACCTCCGTCGTCCGGTTCGTAGCCGGAAATTCTTCCGCTTAACTACGGGCTGTTTTTGCGGAGAGCAAAGGAGTCGAACCCTGTCCTTGCGGACCGCGCCGGATTTCAAGTCCGGATGATCACCACTGATCGCTGCTCTCCATTTTTGCGGAGGAATGAGTTCCCGACACTCAACCGCCAGAAGGCGGACGCATTGCTTAGCAGACATGCCCGGGCCCCGCCCGGTTATTCCTCCAGTTCTTAGTACCCCGAAACAGATTCGAACTGTTACTTAACAGATCTTAAGTCTGTTGCCTCTGCCACTTGGGCTACCGGGGCATTGCACTTTGCACCCATTCATCAACATTTTATTTTCAGTACCCTCCGCAGGATTCGAACCTGCACTAACCTGTTCCTAAGACAAGTGCCTCTGCCTTTTGGGCTAGGAGGGCGTTGTTGCCAGGAGTGGATTCGAACCACTATTCCCAGATTCAAACTCTGGTGTCCTGCCAGTTAGACGACCCGGCAATAAAAAAGGCCCGGCCTTTTACGGACCGGGCCTTAAGCTGGCATACCAATCCTATTTCATTATCATCGTGTGACGACAAATCGTATTTATTGAACTGTGCAGATAAAACTTCACCGGCGTCTTACTCATCGTACTTAATTAAAAAGTCCGGATTAATTACTTTGAAGGAAAACCTTCCCTGCAATACATTTTTTTCAATCATCTCGTCCACCGGCCTTATCACAATTCCTTCGGCGATGGTATCATTATTCAGCGCCGATTTCATTTTCGATTTCTCAACAAGACGCTCAATAGAGTTTTCGAGTTTGTATGCCTCATCCACAACCGGCACCATTTTAAGCCTCAGACTTTCGAGGAGTTCACCGAATTCGCTCCTGGAAAAGTATCTGTACTCGTCAATATTGAAGGCGTTGAAAAAGTAAACCACTTGCCCGCCTAGTTTATACTTGTTCTTTTGAATTCCTTCGCCGATTATTTCGCCCTGCAGGCAAATATTCCGGTTAAGTGCTTTCAGTTTTTCCTCCAGCTTGTTTTCCTGTGCAAACCTCCACATGGAGTTGCTTTCGGTAAAAGCCAGTTCCAAATTTCGGGAGCATACACCAAACACGCCTTCGTTGAAGTAAAAAGTGGCAGAGCTACCATCAAGCTTTTCGGTTACATAACAACTCAATCCCTCGTGCTCGTTCAACACCTCCTGCAAAACCTGTACGCGGGTTTCATCGGTTTTTGGCATAAACGAAGGAAAACCTCCTAAAACCGTTCCGGCAAGATTGGCCGGAATTGGTGGCTCGTATTTAGTCACGCCGATCACCTCTGTTACATCTAATCCTTCCTCTACGTTAACCCCTTCCGGTAAAATGTTCAGCGGGAAACAAATGCCTTGTGAAATTTGTCCGCGGAGTCTCACGGTTTTGATGCGGTTGCTGCGTGTCTTTACGAACTCAAATTCTGGTTTGTCAGGCATCACGCTGTCAATTTCGCAGTAAACACACAAGTCACCGATGGCAAACTCGCCTTTGCGTATCACAAGCTGCCAGCCAAGTAAAGTAGCCTTTTCAATTGAATCGGCGCCCACAATTGGCTCGATGTTTTTTATTCGTTGTATCGAAGCTAATTTTCTCATTATGCCTCCCTTCTTTTTTAAGTGCCCAGCACTCCGTTTATATTAAATTCGTTTAAAGGCTCCCGGCCCTTTACCGGGAACCGCGTACATGCGTTGGTACTGAGCCACCTAAGCAAATGCGCACAAAAAAACCCGGGATGCACACCCCGGGTTAAGCCTGCCTGCTGAATCTGTATTTCAGCAATATTGCTCCCGTATGGGCACAC
>CALMNJ010000439.1 GCA_937868675.1 uncultured Bacteroidota bacterium
GCGCGGCGACAACAAGCATATCATTAAAGTGTTTACAGAACAACACGGACTTCTTTCGTTATCGGCGGTTGTGTCACGGGCGCCATCGGGTAAAGTGCGCGCAGCCCACATTCTTCCTCTGAGCCTTATCAGGGCCGAAATTCTGATGAAACAAAACAGGGAGATACACACGCTTACCGAATCCTCGCTCTATCAGATTAATAACGGGATAGCCTCTTCAATTCAAAAGCTCAGTATCGCTCAATTTATAAACGAAGTGTTACTCCGCAGCCTTAAAGAGCAATACACGAATCCTGTTCTGTTTGAGTTTATTGAAACCTGCATTGGGTACCTTAACGATAGTGAAGAAACTTTTCTGAATCTTCCGATTTATTTTTTGAAAGAATTTTGCGGGCATCTTGGTTTTGAGCCCCAGAATAATTTTGGCAGCCATACCCCTTACTTTGATTGCCGCGAAGGTAAATTTACTGAAATGAGCCTGCCGCCACCTTTGGGTCTTACAGGGCCCGACTCTGTTGTTTTTTCCCAATTTATAACTGCCGCAAGCCTCCAGGCTGCTTACACGAATCAGCAGCGTCGCAGTATCACTGAAATGTTACTGAATTATTATAAAGTTCATATACCGGGGTTTAATGAACTTAAAAGCTACACCGTGCTTCGCGAGGTACTGGCCGTATAAAAAATGCGGCTTCCGGTTACAGAAGCCGCATTACTAAGGGGCTCAAACTATTGCAAACACAACAAAAATGAACAAAACAATTTTGGGTTCTGTGGATTTTTTGTGAGTTTCTATAATTACTTTACACCTGGGAGCAGTTAAAGGTTGGTTTTAAAAACAAATTTGTTTTAATCAATCTTTTTTAATGATCAGCTTCCTGTAAGTAAGACCTACTTCATCACGAACGCTGAGAATATAAACGCCCTCGGCCTGATCACGCAGGTCAATCATTACCTCCCCCGAAACCTGATTTGTAAGCCGTGATGATTTTACAATGCGCCCGTTCATATCCGTTACATTCAATTCGCCCGGATCAAATGCGCTGTTGACTGATTTTAAAGTAAAGAGCCCCTTGCCCGGATTGGGAAAAACAATCATCTCTTTTTGAGACAAGCCCTGATCCTGGCTAATGCCCATAATTTCAAGATGGGTTGGTGGTGGCAGCACATTTACGTTGATAATTCCCTGTGCTGGTTTGTAAACCGAATAAGTGGAGCAGGTGCTTGCAGTGGCCCCACACGAAACGGTAACAGAGAGGCAAATATTGTATTGGCCCTGCGTGGAATATTGATGCGATGTGTAAAGCCCGCTGCTTGAAGAGTTGTCGCCCCAACTCCAAACCGCATTGGTTATGTTGTATGGATATGAAGGAATAGCATTCCAGTATTGTGCCGTGGTGGTTGGAACAATACTGAATCCTGAATTTGCGGTGCAGCTCACATTGGTTACATTTACTGCCTGCGTTGCCGAACTAACACATAGCGAGTTGCCGGCATTCGACAAGATCAGCGACACATAATGTGTGCCGGCATTAATGTAGGTGTGTACCGGATTAGGGTTGTTTGAAAGCCCGCCGTCGCCAAAATTCCACTGATAGTTTGTTCCCGAAGCTGTTGTGGTAGGCGGACTCTGAAAGCTGTAAGTTCCGGAAACACCCGCAGTATGCGAAATACCAGCCGACACTGAACAGGAGCTGATGGTAATGACAGAACTAACATTAACAGCACAAAAGCTTGAGTTGGTGATAGAAAGTGTTACCGTGTAAGTTCCGTTAGGGTATAGATGTGAAACATTGGAAAGTGTTGATGTGCCCGGGTTTCCGCCGCTCGAGTGGCCTAAACTCCAGCCGTAGGATGTAAAACTAAAAGTGCCGGAGGAAGTATTTGAAAAACTGACGACACCGCTACTGTTAACAGAATAAGAAAACGAACCTGAAAGATAACAATTGGAGGTTACTACAATAACAGTTGTATACGTTGAGGCGCATGCCGTGGAACCGTTGGTTGCTTTAAGAAGCACGGTATAAGTACCATTTACCGAGTAGGTGTGCACCGGAGAATTTACGCTGCTGCTGTCGCCATCGCCGAAATACCATTTGTAGGTTGTCAGGGTTGGCGATGTGCCCGTGCTTAAATTGCTGAAACTCACGATCCCCCCTGTGCCCTGCACCACGCTTAACGATGCGTTAAGGTTACACACATTGCTGATCGTGAGGCCCGCTATCGCAGTGGCCGAGCAGGCCGGAGCGGTAGTGGTTACCACCACGCCAACTGTGTAGGTACCATTCACAGAAAAAGAAAGATTGGCCGTTGGCTGCACCGCACCAAAACTCCATGCGTAAGTTGGGTTAGTTCCATTGTTAACAGCCGCTAATGCTACCTGCCCGTTGGGGCCGTAAGTAGAGCTAACCGCGGCAGTGAGCGTGCACACCGAACCTACATTGACAAGAAGGGTATTTGTGCTGATGCAGGACGGCGTTGTGTTATTGTTGGCCGTAAGAGTAACAAGATACAAACCGTTCGCAGTATAGGTGATGGCCGGTGAAGTGAGTGTACTGGTTTGGCTGTTGCCAAAATTCCAGGAGTATGTTGTTGAACTGGTTGTTGCGGTGCTGAGGTTGTTGAAATTCACCAATCCGTTACTGCCCTGAACAACTGTAAATGATGCGGAAAGATTACAAACGTTATTCACGGTAACTGATGACACCGCAGTGGCCGTGCACGCCGGTGAAAAGGAGTTGACGGTGACAGTGACCGTATAAACACCGTTTGCGGTGTAACTCATGCTTGTAGCCTGCACGGTGCTACCGTTACTCCAGTTATACGAAACGGCGGTTCCGTTGTGAACAGCGGTATAACTCACAGTTCCGTTACTTCCAAGTGTGGGGCTGATGGCAGCTGTAAGCGTACAAATGCTGTTAATTGTTATAACGGCTGTTTTTGTATTGATACATGTGGCAGTGGAATTATTATTGGCCGTAAGCGAAACGGTGTAGGTTCCGTTTGCGGTATAATTTATGGCCGGGGAGGTAAGCGAACTCGTAAGGCTGTTTCCAAAATTCCACGTATAGGTCGTAGATGAGGCGGTGCCCGCACTTGTGTTGGTGAAGCTGACAAAACCGTTGGAGCCCTGACTAAAAATGAAGTTTGAAACGAGGCTGCACGCATTCACATTGGTTATTGTAACGGCGGCAACGTATGAATTCGTGCATGCAGGGGTGGAATTATTGCTGGCAAACAATGTAACCGTGTAAGTGCCATTAGCACTGTAAGTGGTTGTGGGAGATTGAACGGAAGTGGTTTGTGTGTTTCCTAAATTCCAGTTATACGAAACACTGGCCGCAGTGCCGGTGCTGAGGTTCGAAAAGGCAACGACACCATTGGTGTTTTGCGTGACGGCAAATGAGGGGCTTAGCGGACAATTGGTGTTTGTGGTAACGCTAATGGCTAAGCTGAAAGGTGTTGAGCAGGTGGGACTGAACGCCGTCATAGTGCCTGAAACAATATAAGTTCCATTAACAGTATAGGCATGTGACGGAAACATTCCTACCGAACCCGTACCGGTAAAAGGCGCACTGGCATCTCCAAAATTCCAGGTCCAAATAGATGTGGAGGTGTTTGTAAAGCTGGTGGAAGCGGTGAAGTTAACAAGCCCGTTTGCTCCCTGAATATAAGAAATGGTCGGAGTGCACTGCGCACGAATTGCCGTTGAGCTCCATAAAAAAACCCCGAGCAGCCAAATCAACCTGTTTGATCTGCGGAACAGCCCCGGTCTTTTTTTTGTATACTGAAACAACACCTTCATGCCTTATTATTTGTAAGCGGCAGCCATCACAGCTTCTCCATTGTCAATGCTAAGCACCTCGTTACCGTTATAAACTTTACACTTAAATGAGAGTTTGATTTTTTTTAGTTTATCGCCGTTTGTGTTGGTTCCGTAGTCTTCCACCGATAAAATCTGGAGGTTGCTTGTGGAAGGTTGCAGGGGGTTCTGGCTTGTATATACTTTACCATTTGCGTCCGTCCATCTGATAATTATTTTAGAAAGCCCAAGTTGATTGTTGATTACCTGCGTGATAGTGCTGTTAAAATTAGAGGCACACGACGAAATGTCGTTGGCGGTAACGCAGTTGTAATTCGCAATAATGGTTTTATTATTGGCATCAGTAATTTTAAGCACAACAGGATAGCTGCCTTCGATAAGATACGGATGATTTGGATTTGGAAGAACACTATGGGCGGTATCGCCAAAACTCCAGTAATAGCTGTATGGCGGCTGGCCGCCGCTAACCTGTGAAGAAAAATTCACTGAGCCATTGCCCGCGTTGGCAGCCGATATTTTTGCGGACAGGGGATTCTTTTTACTTACCTCAATCCTGTTGCAGATAGAGCTGCTACAGCCATTCAATCCTGTCACCTGCAGGCAAACCGTGTAAATGCCTTGATCTTTATATCCATGTTCGGGGTTAGAAACGGTTGACGTGGTACCGTCACCAAAATCCCATAAATAACTTTTTGCCGGTTTATTATAGGATGAGTTGAACTGAACGCGGAATACATTCCGGTTGGTATCGCTTTGATATTGATAAACGGCTGGATTTACCGCACTGTTGATGCTTATTGGCCCGTTGGGAACACTAACGGTGTAATCGTTGATCTGAAGATAGATGGAGTTGCTGCAATTGGTTTGGCAGGTTGCCGGTTTAAATTCAGAAACAAATTTGTAAACCCCGTCAGTATCCTGATAAAAATAGGGATTGTTTACATTACCATTTATCCCCGCCGTAAGATCAACCGACGTTCCGTTTATAGTGGCTTTTGCATAAAATACAGGCCCGTTCTCCGCGAAAGACTCCGGATATTTTTTCTTGTTGCAGGCCGAAATAGCAAGCAAAAGAATTATTATATGCAACCAGTGACGTTTCATTTTTTAAACAGGTGATACATCAACGTTACTTTTACGCCCGACACCCGCTCTGATTTAGTGACATTAAAGAATACATTGTTCTTTACATCGCTGAGCCCGGCAAAAAGCTCGGTATTGAGCCAGAGATCACGCCACAATTGCCTTCTGTAAATAACAGAAGCCTGAGAGTTAAAAATACCAATTCCTTCAGTATATCCTGCCGTGTAATAAGTTTGGTAATTGCCAGTATAAGTTGGATAAACGGTGTAGGTTTCCACTTTGCTTTGCACATTAAACAGGTAAGCAATGTTGTATCCAATGCCAACTTTATTTTTGACATCAACATCGTACAGTTTTAAGGGGAAGTTCAGGTAGTAGAGGGTTGTTGGGGTAATAACCGTTACTTTGTTTTCTTCGCCTAAACTATAGCGCGTTATTATAGATTCTTTGTTACTGAACGAAAGATTGCTGACGTTGTTATATTGGGCGCCAAGCGAGAACGACACTTTCCGAGCTAGCTGGGAAGTAAAGTGCAATCCGAATACTGGAGTAAATCCAGCTGCTTCTCGGGTGGCGGTGTTTTTCCAACCGAAATTGTAAGAGGAGCCTGCCTCCAGCGTAAGAAAATTCACGGGGTCAGGTGCCTGAGGTTTGGGCATTGTTTTTAAAGTATCGCCAGAAGGCGCTTGCAGTGTTTTACTGGTTTCGGCGGGGCCTTGTTTTTCCGATAGAATAGTGGCAGTAGTTGGTTGCGTCAAAGCAAGTGTTTCAGGGGGAGGGCTCACCGTTGTTTTGGCTGAGTCGTTAGTAGACATGTTTGCAGCAGGAACGTTTACAGTATTTGTTTGAGTTGGTTCGGGACCTGCTGCACCTGAAGGTACACTCTGTGGTTCACCAGTTATCGGGCTCTTGCCATTGTTTGGTACAATTGGTGGAGGTAATGTATGACCAGCATTATTTTGGTGGAATACCGGCATACTTTTAACAGAGGAGTTAGAATTTGCCGGGGGACTCACTGCTAAATTGTTTGTTTTTGATGTGTTGAGTTTTTGGTACGTATTGGTGCCAACATTCGCAGGCTCTTTAGCGGGGGACGCTATCGGTGTAACCGGCTTTTGTGAAGGTTGAGATACAGATTCGGTGTGATTTACCGCAGGAGCGGGAACTGCCTGCAGGATATGGTTCGGGTTCGGATTGGCAGCGGGATCAGGCGTAACTACCGACATGGTTTGTTTGTTTGGTAAGGTAGTAACCCTGCCGTTTATTAAAAACAAAGTAACGATACCGCCAGCCAAAAGACCCAGCAA
>CALMNJ010000440.1 GCA_937868675.1 uncultured Bacteroidota bacterium
TACGTTATAAACTGGAAGGCATGTCACTTTTTCACAACATGGCTTCCAAATTCCAAAAAACAACTTAGCAGCGCACTAAAACGTTAGGATGCTCTGGCATAAATTTACGATGCCCGACACGATGGCCCCGGTGCGCAAGCAGCGGCTTAATAACAAACCTACCTCCTATTTAAACAAAGTAAATTGTTTTTAGCCTGGCTGCAAGGCCGGGTTTTTTAATTGGCATTGGTACTAATGAAAATGATTCCCACTAAAACTGGGTTCGCCGGAAGCCAATTTGTTAAATCTGGGCTTTTAGTGGCGAAAATGGGTGGAATACCGGCCATTTTAATTTTATGGCAGTAGCTTACATTGAACACCTCCCTCATGCTACAAGTGAACACGAAGCGACCTCACATTATGTTATGATAGTTAACGGAAAAGAAGTTCATGGTAACCTTTCTACACAACTCGCCGAAAAAACAAAGGCTTGTAATAAGAGGTATCGTACCTTACATGTTGCCAGGCAACGCCATCTTCAAGACAAGGCTCCGCCAGCGCATTGGAGGTCCGACACTTGTTAAGTGACACGGCTTTTAACAACAGCCGCGTAAAATAATAAGCTATAACATACACTATTTAAATTGACTTAAGTTATCCCTTTCAGTGATTGTCAGAATTAGTTGGGAAGGAGAATATGTAGTACTGAGAAATTACTTTCAAATCTAACCCCATCATTAATCCGAACTCCACCGTTTACAAAACCACCTGAGCAACGACCTTTAGATACAATTGCAGTATTAAATAGTTTAAAGAAATATCCTAAAAAACATCCTAAAAAATTAATTATGCGAAGAAGGAAAGCGCCTTAGCGACCCATTTAAACAAAATCGCTTTATTAATAACCGCAATTTCAATTTTAAGCTTAGTTACTGGTTGCTAGCCTTAATAATCATAAAAAGCTCTTTATACCAAAGTAGATTTTTGCCTGTGACGACCCCATGCAAAGCAAATACCGGGTGCCTCATTAAGCGTACCCGTGTTGTGTACTCCCCCTATTCATATTGGGCATGCCTGCGTCACAAACGAAAAAACACAAACCCGGATATTTCCTCGAAACAGTTTTTTAATTCAGTATTTTTATCGGCATGAAATGGCTCCCGCTGTGTTTTGTTTTATTGCTCTTGCCCTTCTCAGGCCATTGCCAGTTTGTTGGGCTTTCATCCTTCGCGAGCGACTCGCTTGTTCAGCGTTACATCAGGAACAACCATGTAAAGGCGGTTGCCGAAACATTTAAAGACGATTCGGGCAGCACTTACAACGGCCGCTGCAGCTTTAATGCCATGGGACGCGTAACCGAATATGTGGCCGGAGGACAGAAGGTTCTTTTTACATACCAGAAGGATAACCTGATACGCCGTGAAAATTTTACTGATACCTTGCAAGCGCTCAAATCATGGCAAACCTGGACTCTTAACGCGAAAGGACTCGCCATAAAGGAGGGTTATGGTGTGGTGGTAAACGGAGAGAGGACAGAGTACCTGAAAAGCGATACGAAAGTCATCAGCAATACACCGGGCAAAGAGCGGTACGAAACGGTTTACTATTCGGCTGGTGAACTCGAAAAAACAAAACTGATTTACGATACCATTATTGGCACCGACACATGCCGGATGACCTGTGAATACCGCGCCAACGACACTTTGCGCAAATCGCCCGAACGGAGTTTAACCTTCCAGGTTAAAAAAGGCCGGCAAACGTTTGTGCATGATGTCAAACTCAGCACCACTCTAAAACCAGGCTCCATTTACATCATCAACACACAATTGTATCAATACGACAAAGGCAAACGACTTATTGCATCGTACGATCTGGATCACCTCCGTTCTAATGGCTCATCCGGCCACATGTATTCCAATTACCCTCCTGACAACGAAATGTTTCCTCCTGAAACATTGAATGCGCTTCTTGCCGGTGATACCAGCGGAGTAAGAAGGCTGATGACGAAATACACTTACGACGCAAAAGGCAATGTTGTTGAATCTGCCGACGAGCAATACAAATACCGCTACTTCTACAACAACCTGAAGTTAATCACCAGGATGGAAATCAGCCGTTATGCAAGAAGCTCGAGTCCCTGGGTTGAGTCACCATCATTCGATGAAGCGGTGTACACGTATGAATATAACACGAAGGGCCTGTTCAGCAAGTTTGTAATGACATACAAAACAGCCGATGGCAAGCCCAGAGTGATTGAACGGACGTACCGCTATTGGTACAGGTAATGGCTGGAGTGGATTGTTATGTTGATCCGCATGTGGCATGCCCTGAGTCACAAAGCAAAAGCGGATCGCTAAGGCGTTTACGTTTTGAGCGAATTTGAATACACCTTTGGTATCGGATTAACTTCGTTGATCCGCATGTGGCATGCCCTGAGTCACAAAGCAAAAGCGGATCGCTAAGGC
>CALMNJ010000441.1 GCA_937868675.1 uncultured Bacteroidota bacterium
TGGTAGTAAAAGCTGAATTACTCAGGTTTCGGAACGTAACTACCTGAACGCGCGAGTTGGAATTAATATTGTACGTGTTTACAATGCCTCCTGAAAACGTAAGCGTGGTGAGTACACCTGAAGTCCGGGTAAGTCCGGTAATAATCTGCGCCTCGTAGAGCCCTGCACTTTGAATATTTGAAAGGTCGCCAAAACTTACAATGTTGGTTGAATTGGTTCCAATTACATTGTCCTGCATTTGTATGATAACTACTTTCTGGCCGATCGTGAACGTATGATTTGTTTCATTCACACTCGAAACAGTGAAGGTATTACCGCTGATATTGGTTACGTTTGCATACGCATTGTATATCACCTGGCCCGCTCCTTTAAAGGCTCCAAGCATTATCACCAAATTTAAAAACCACCGAAAACGAAACATATTTTGTCTATTCTACGAAAATGTATATTGTGCACGTAAAGTTAGCTTTTTAGAAACCCTTCACCAAAATGCAAAATTAGCCGGCACATGTTAATTAATAATTAACCAAAATGCTGTCAGGTATGAAGGAAAATTGGTATTGCTTTCATGAATCGGATGCATTGATGATTTATTAAATAGCTTCATTTCAACCAACACCTGCCATTTTATGTGTGGGCGCTTACAGGGTTTTAAATGCCGGGTAGCCTGCAATAAAGAAAACAACTGTCAGCCCTCCGGAAAAAAACACAGGTGCCAGTGAAAGCACTCCTGAAAAGACCGGGCATTTTTTTGGCTGTTGGGTCACAAGCCATTCAGTACCAATAAACGCTATAAAGCACAACTGAACTTTTCTGAAAATTTAATGCGTGGTTTTTATGCCGTTAAGGAGCCCCTTAGGTAAGCGATTGGTAAAAGCAGCTGGCTGCGCCGGCATAAATTAAAAGCAGCAGGTCCCGGATTGAGAATGCCTCAGATAATTTAATCATACAAATTTATTTTTCCAGCCTTTGCATTATTTGTTTAGTTATCTATATTTATGGTGGAAGTTTGACCTTTCTGTACGCCTTAATTCTGTCCCATTACGGAATGTTGAATAGCCTCGTATTGCTTTAACATTAAAAATTAGTATTAAACATTTTAAAAAATGAATCCGCACAAACTATTGCTTAACGGCAAAAAAGAAGTAACGCCCGCCAACCTTGGCGAAGCGCTGCAGCAGGCTATTGAAATTGAAATAGCCACCATACCGGTGTACCTTTACACCTACTACTCCATTAACCGAACGCCCGACCAGGACAGCATGAAAACCCAAATGAAGGGTTTGCTGGTAAAAGCCGGCAAAACACCCGACGAAGCGGCTGCCATTGCACTCGACTGTTCGGCCGACATTATGGTGTATGCCAACAAAGCGGGCAGCACCATTATGAGTGTGGCAGTTGAAGAGATGCTGCACATGGCCCTGTCAAGCAACGTAAAACAGGCCCTTGCCGGCATGCCGGAGTTAACGGGCAAGGCCCCCGATTCGTGGCCCGCTTACCTGCCTGGCCACGTGCCCGAGTTTCCCATTAACCGCGCCGTTTTTTCACTGAACCAGCTGAAAACATTTTTGAAAATTGAAAGCCCGCAGCCTTTGCCAAAAAACGATCTGCCCGAACTGAAGGCCATTGATTACACCACCATTGGCGAGTTTTACACGATGATAATGGACTGCATCAATACAAACAAACTCAAATACAACACCAAAGCGCCGCAGTTAGTTCCGGGCCGCGGGTATTATGCCAACAACAACATTGATACGGTATATTATAACAAGCAGCATCAACCCAAATTTACGAACGCCGGCGACAGCGGCGACCTGGTGCATGTTGTTGACGCAAAAAGCGCCACCAAAGCCATTGAAGAAATTATTCACCAGGGCGAGGGTCACAAAGGAGCCACACCTCTGAATAGCGATGGCACACCCGATTGCAAAAAACCAACACCTGAAGACTACGACGATAAGAGCAAAAAAGAACTTTCGCATTTTGAAAAATTTGCACAGTTGTATTGCAGCTATACCGACCTGCAGACAAAATTCGCAGGCTATGGTTTGGGCGATCCGGGTTCTTATTTCCTCAACAACGTGGCGCTAAACCCACAAACCAGCGACTACCCTGCACCGGTGCAGGCCGTGTCAACATTCCTCAATGCCATTTATACTTACATTTTTGTAATGACAGAAGAGTGTTACCGCAAAGAAGGCAACACACAATACGAAATATTTATGTTCGGTATTCATAAGTCCATGATATGGATACTGGACGGTTTATGCAGTGGCATGTCCGGCATGTCGTACGTGGGCCCCGATGGCAACAGCTATGTGGCGGCCCCAACCTTCGAGAATTACAAATTTGATCCGTCGAGCAGTCCCAAATCACAAATCATTGAGCTGTTTAATGCCGCCAATGCTGCCAACAGCAGTGCGGTGGGCTACCTGAAGCAGCGTGTGATGGATTTGCCGGACGTGTCGCTGGAACCCTATTTAAATTCAGCCAAAGGACAAACACAATACATTTAAATCATTGATTAGTTATTCGAAAAAGTGGAATCTCCGGAAGCTTTTAACAGGCCAGGGTTTTAATAACAACAATGGTAATAATTATATAATGTTACAAGAAACGAATCACACGAAGGT
>CALMNJ010000442.1 GCA_937868675.1 uncultured Bacteroidota bacterium
CAACGGCCCGGATACTGTGGCGGGGTTTAATGCCCAATTGTTTAAAAGCCCACAAAATTTCGATGCTTTGCACAACGCCCGCGCCGTCGTCGTGTGCGCCCTGTCCATTGTCCCAGCTGTCGAGGTGCCCACCGGTAATAATGTACTCATTCGGTTTTTCGGTTCCTGTAATTTGCCCTACCACATTGTAAGAGGCTACTTTGTCCTCCATCTGGCAATGCGTTTCAATAAATAACTTCAGCGAGGGGTCGGCGGCGATGCTATTATGTAATAAATCAGCGGCTTTATAACTAATGGCAAGGGCAGGAATTTTCGTTTTGCTGATGGTAGTGTCGTAATTCATATTGCCAGTATGGGGTTCATCGTCGGCTACCGATGTCATGCTCCGCACCACACTGGCCAAAGCGCCGTATTTGGCGGCATAGCTGGCTCCGCGCCCCCGGTACCTTACGGCTTCCCCGTAGGCGTTTCCGGTACGTATTTTGGTTTGATCGAAAAACACATTGTAAAAAACAATTTTTCCTTTTACACCTGCTTCGCCTAATTTGTCCAGTTCGTCAAAACTCCGCACTTCCACTACCTCTGCTTTAATGCCTTTGGGTCCGGTACCAACCGAACTACCCAGGGCAATACACTTAAGCGATGTGTTAAGTTTTAACCTGGCGGAACTCAGCACGCACTTTTCCTTTGCGCCGCGAACCCAATGCGGAACCATGCAGGGCTGCATAATCACGGTGTCGGCGCCAGCTTCATACATTGCTTTTTTAGCCCACACTACTGCTTCGGAGGCTTTGGTACTGCCGCTGATGCGTCCGCCAATTTTGGTGGCAAGGTATTCGAGGTTGCTATAGCATTTGCCTTTGGTGAGATATTGGTCGTAAATGCGGCGCAGCATAAGCGAGTCGTGATTTTGCGAAAGGCAGGAAAGCGACAGCAGAAGACTCATCATCAAAAGGGAATCCGTAATGCGTTTTTTGAAGAGATGATTTTTCATACAACTACTTTATTACAATGGCATCTACTAGCCTGTAACCGCAAAATTTATTGATGTTATGAATCAGGGTTTCTTTTTGGTACGACATTTCGTGTTTGAGTGCAGCCGAAGAAAGTGTAACAAAAATGGTAGCATTGTTAAACGAAATCTCGGTAGTGTTGCGCGCTATCATCTCGCCGGCAATATCTTTCCAGCTGCTCTTTACAGTAAACTGGGATATTTTAATATCAAGTTTTTCCTGCCTGAACAACTGGTTGATGGCGTCGCCCAGTTTTATGAGATTTGATTTTTTTGCCACGGTTACTTTTTCATTTCGTTGCTGGCATTTATTACTTTTTCTTTCAGCGTGTTTTTGTAATGGCTTATTTTTTCGAGCATGGCTTTGTCGGAAGAGGCAATGATCTGGGCAGCCAGAATACCTGCATTTTGGCCAGCGTTTACAGCTACTGTTGCAACCGGAACGCCGTTTGGCATTTGAACAATACTTAGCAGACTGTCCCAGCCATCAATGCTGTTGCTGCTTCGCACAGGCACACCAATTACGGGCAACGGACTCAGCGAAGCCACCATGCCAGGTAAATGCGCTGCGCCGCCGGCTCCGGCAATAATTACCTGCAAGCCCCTCAGGTGCGCACTCTTGGCGTACTCAAACATTTTTTCAGGCGTCCGGTGCGCCGAAACGATATCAATTTCGTAGGGTATATCAAACTGAATCAGGATGTCGGCTGCCGCCTGCATAATGGGCAGGTCGCTGTTGCTGCCCATAATAATTCCAACTTTAGGTAAACTCATTTTTGTGTTTTATCAAATGTGAATGGCGCGTTTGCCTGTGGCATCGAGGCAGGCCTCTTTCATGCTTTCGGTAAATGTGGGGTGTGCATGGCTCATTCGGCTGATGTCCTCGGCGCTGGCCCTGTATTCCATTGCTACCACAGCTTCGGCAATCATATCGGCAGCCCTTGGACCAATCATGTGAACACCAAGAATTTCGTCCGTGGCCTCATCGCATATTACTTTTACAAAGCCATCAGTATCCATACTGGCACGTGCGCGTCCACTTGCTTTGAAAGGAAAAGAACCTGTTTTGTATTTGCGGCCCTGCTCCTTAAGCTGTTCTTCGGTAAGTCCAACCGCAGCAACTTCGGGCCAGGTATATACTACGCCGGGAATAAGATTGTAATTTATGTGAGGTTTCTGACCGGTCATTTGTTCAGCAACATACACGCCTTCTTCTTCTGCTTTGTGAGCCAGCATGGCGCCTTTTACAACGTCACCAATGGCGTAAATACCGTCCACGTTGGTTTTTAGATGTTCATCGGTTTCAATTCTTCCGCGGTTGTCAACACGCACGCCGGCTTTATCAAGTCCAAGGTTATCGGTGTATGGCCTTCGGCCAACCGATACAAGGCAGTAATCGCCTTTTATTTCAATTTTTTCTCCTTTGGCGTTTTCAACACGGATGCTTACCTCTTTGCCGGTGTTTTTAACGTCCATCACTTTATGCTTCAGTAAAAACTCAAAACTTAGATTTTTTTTCAGCACGCGCTGCAGTTCTTTGCTCAGTGAGCCATCCATGCCCGGAATAATACGGTCCATGAACTCAACCACCGTTACTTTGCTGCCAAGCCTGGCATAAACGCTTCCAAGCTCCAGTCCAATAACACCGCCGCCAATAATGACAAGGTTTTTTGGCACTTCAGTAAGTTCTAATGCTTCGGTAGAGGTGATGATGCGTTTTTTATCTATTTCGATACCAGGCAGCGTAGAAGGCTTTGAACCGGTTGCGATGACGGTTTTCGTGGTTTCTATTTGTTCTTTACTGCCATCGGCTTTTGCAATTTCAATAAGATTCGGGCTCACAAAGGAACCGTGTCCGGTATAAACGGTGATTTTGTTTTTTTTCATCAGGAAATTGATACCGTCAACAGTCATTTTTACCACCCCGCGCTTGCGCTCAATCATTTGCTTGAGGTTTACTTTCGGAGGTTGAATATCAATGCCATGTTCTTCGAAATGATTTACGGCGTTAAAGTAATGTTCGCTCGAATCGAGCAGGGCTTTTGATGGAATGCAGCCAACATTAAGGCAGGTGCCGCCCAGCGACGGGTAACGTTCTATAAGGGCTGTTTTCATGCCAAGTTGTGCGCACCGAATAGCGGCCACATAACCTCCGGGGCCGGCGCCAATTATTGTTACATCAAATTTTTCCATGATATGCTGTATTAAATAGAATCGTTAAAACATGGTGAATTTACGGTTTTTTAATGAACCTCGTTTTCGCTTGCTGGCGCCTTTTTGCGTAGCATTATAAAGGGTTGCAGAGCAATAATGAACAGGCTTATCACCACCGAAATATAGGAAAGCAAATCACCGAATCTTGCAAAAAACGTGAGTGAGTTGTTGGGCAGGAGCTCATCTTCGATAGTAGCCTCTTTCCACCATTCGGTTTGACCGGAGGTGTTGCCGTAGCGGTCAATAAAACAGCTGATCCCCGTGTTGGCGCAGCGTGCTATTTCGCGTCTGTTCTCAATGGCCCGGAGCCGGGCATAATTTAAGTGTTGCGTATAGCCCGGCGTGTTGTCCCACCAGCCATCGTTGGTGATAATAAAAATGAGGTTGGCGCCTTTGCGGATGTACTTGCTCGTGTAATCGGCAAAAATACTTTCGTAACAAATTACCGGCGCCACGCAACCTACACTATCTCGACTAAAAAAAACACCTGGCTCATCCTGAACACCAAGGCTGCCCATGGTTCCGCCCAGATCAATGGCAAGCCCTTCCAGCGGTTTAAAAAGTGCCGGAAAGGGCATGCGCTCTACACCCGGCACCAGTTTTGATTTGTGATAAATGAGCGTTTGCGATGAATCAATTTGCAGGGCAGTATTAAACACATCGTAATAAAAGCCCCGTTCGTCTTTACGCGACGTGGCACTGGGCGTTTGTTTATCATAGATCACATAGGTGTTGGCGCCGGTTACGATTTTTAGTTTCGGAAATTTCCGGATCAGACTGTCCCGGAAAAGCGTAATGTCTTCGCTCTGGTTAAGTCCTTCCTCGTTAAGATTGTTTGTAATAAACGTTTCGGGGAGTACCAGATAATCGGTTTCGTTGCTGATTTTGCCGTTAACCAGCGCGTACATTTTATCGAACTGGTATTTAAAATCCCAGTTAAATTTATCGTTGTATGGATCAATGTTTGGCTGAACAATCAGGGTTTTTACCATTTCGGGTTTGCATATAATCTGCGCTCTCAAAATCATAATGAGATAAGAAATAAGCACAGGAATTAATACCCAGGCCAGAATTTTAGCTACGGGCCGCGAAAAAATGGTTACACGTGTTTGATTCTGGTAAACACCAAACACAACTATATTCACAGCAAGGGCCCAGGCGCTGCCACCCGAAACGCCGGTAATTTCGTACCACTGAACCCAATGGTGATTAAAGGAAAACACGTTGCCAATGGTGAGCCAGGTCCAGGTAAGATCCCATAAGGTGTGGCCATATTCCCAGATCGGAGAGCG
>CALMNJ010000443.1 GCA_937868675.1 uncultured Bacteroidota bacterium
TTATTAAAAATATAAACGTAGTACGTGTATTTAATGCTTCACAACATGGTCGCATAATTAATGTCTTGTTTTATACTATGCATTTACCTGTTGTTTTTTCATTTGAATTATGGTAATTAGTATCCATGCAAATAATAGACGGTAAAAAAGTACCGGAACAAATACAGGCCAGCGTGGCCGATGAGGCAAAAAGTAGTAGTTGCGGGAAGAAAACAACCACGCCTTGCAGTCATAGTGGTTGGCAACAAAGGCTTTAGCCAGGAAAATTGAAACGACAAACCCTTTACAAGAATTTCCACTTTCACACTTAAGAGGTACCATCGCTTTAGTAGCGGTAATTACATTTATAAACGGTAGTTTATGAAAATAAGTTTAAATTCGATTGAGAGTTATGAGCCGTATTTTTGTATTAATGCTTTTTTGCCTTACTGCTTTAAAAAGCGCAGCACAATTCTACTTAACCAATGGGTATTATCTCGAAAACGATTCATCACTTTGGAAAAGCCCCATTTCGCCACGTATGGTTACACTGGAGCGAATTAAGGAAGTAAGGGTTTCTGAAAAAAAGTGGAATTGCACTCATATTGGCAGCCCCTGTGTCATTCGTCGCGACTCGCGTGCGTATAATTGCGGTTATTTTCATAAAACGACAACTTACGCTTACGATACACTTGGTTTTCCCATTAAAATTATAGTAGATTGGGAAAACGACTCCATAAAACCAATCGAATACACATGTATTAATAGCTACAATACGGAAGGGCGGCTAATTAAATCGGAACTATTTTTTCATTCGGATACCTTACTAAAACCTGAAGCGCAAAACACAATGGAGTACACCGAAAAAAAGCAGCTAAAATTGTCGCAGATATACCTTCCCTATCCTCGATTAATCAGAAAAAATGAATATAAATACAACGCGCAGGAAAAGCTGGAGCAACTAGACGATTATGAACCATACTTTATACAAAACAAAGATTCATTAAGGTTATATCAAAGCTTCAAATTTTTGTACGACACCAATAACAGACTTTGTGAGATGTCGGATAGGTTCACGCATTATTTCTACGACCAGGAGGGCATCTATAATGGCTTTAGCCACTATAATGGTAAACACTGGTGGCAAAAAACCAGGCGTGTTCATCTTGGCAAGGGTGTGACGGGGAACATTATTACATTTCGCAACCCCGGCCCCTATAGTCACCGCTTTAAAAAAGGCCATAAACTCGATTGGGTAAGGGAAATAAAAAACGATAAAATTTACACCTGGAAATTTAACTATGTAACAGAAATGATCTTTAAAGGAACCATTGCATCCTGCCAAATTTCGGATTTAAAAAGTGGCCTGCCCTTGTGCGCTTTAGAAAGTTATGGCTGGCCCGGCGGGGCGCCCTATTATGCCATGGAAAATTATGGCTGGTCGGCCAAACAAGTGATGTATTCGTATAAACTTATCCGGTTTAAACGGGTGATGTTTCCACCCGGCAGGAGTTTTCATTTTAAGTTTCCGCAGCAGCCTGATATTACGGAGTATTTTTACGTAAAACGCTAGGCGCCTCAAACTGGTGCATTCTAAAATCAGAGAGTTCATCAAAAAATCCACTTGATTTATTATATTCGTGTTCTCAGTAAATTTAAATCATGCAGTTAATAGACGGTAAAAAAGTACCGGAACAAATACAGGCCAGCGTGGCCGATGAAGTGAAGCAACTCCTGACCGCAGGCAAAAAGCAGCCACACCTGGC
>CALMNJ010000444.1 GCA_937868675.1 uncultured Bacteroidota bacterium
TTTATCATTGATGTCGTGCAGAATCAGTGCAGCTCTTAGTTTACGCCGCGTGGTGCCGTAAATCACAATCGGTTCGGCCACTTCGCCCAGGTAAGCGGCGTCTGTTTCCTGTTCGCCAAAACGTTTTTCAAAAGCCTCAAACAAAGTTCTGGCCTGTTCAGAGGAGTCGCAAACCACCAGGCCACCCAAAGAATCGTCACTTTCGGTAGAGCGGAACCGGTAAAGGTCTTCCAGGATATAGTCCAGCAGGGGCTCGGCATATTTTGGATGGGCATAGACCAGTTTCTTTTGCAGATCGCCCTGCAGCACTTCAAACTGTGCAAGGATTTCTTTCATCTGCATTTTGTAATTGGTGTCGATGCCCTCACGAATCAGGCGCAGGGTGTACCCATCGGCTATAGACCGGTTGTAATAGTATTTGTGGATGTAATCCCCGAACAATTTTTTAGTATCGTAATCCTTTACCACTTCTTTTAAGAGAGGGGTGCCTGTGAGCGCTATCTTGATGGCATTTTTATCTGAATTGATGAGGTTAGCCAGGTAATTGCCTTTGGGATTGTAGGAGCGGTGCGCCTCGTCGAGGAAGTACACGCGCTGGATGTTCAGGTCATAAGCGATGTCATTTAAAACAACCGCCTCTTCACTGAATTTCTGGATGTTGATGACGCTGATTTCTGCCTGTCCGCTTGCGTTGTGAATGGCGCCAATGGTTTGCAGGTCTTTTACAAAATCCTGTTTGGAGTTGACGCTGTTTACACGCAGTCCGCGATTGCTGAATTCTGTGGAAGCCTGAATCGCCAAATCAATGCGGTCCACCACGAAATAGAATTTCGGCACCACGCTGCGTTTCTGAAAGTAGTCGGTCAGAAACTTCACATTGTAAAAAGCCAGCGCCGTTTTACCAGAACCTTGTGTATGCCAGATGATGCCTTTGGTCATGCCGGCATCCAGTTTCTTTTCCATCGCTTTGCAGGCAAAGATCTGCGGGTAGCGCATGATGTGTTTTTGCAGAACCTTTCTGCCATCAATTTCTTCTTCCACATACACAAAGGCATAGTTCAGGATAAAAGCCAGCCTTTGTTTGCTGAGCATGGAGGTCAGTATCTCGTTGGTGGGTGTGTGGTAATCTTTGTTAGAAATAAATTCGGCATTGTGGCGGATGACTTCGAGGTTGTTATCCTTTAACACCTCGTACTCAATCTGAGGGTCTTCCGGCAAAAGCAAATCGTTATAGTTGTGTGTGTCTTCTTCCCTGAAATAATTAAACTGCACTTCCTTCAAAGAGGCTGTGCCGTAATAGGCACCCATTAAAGGTTCCACCACGCCATCTTCATACTTCATATTGTTGGAGAAGATCATGAGCTGTGTGATGTTGGAAAAGCGCCTGAATTTTTTATTCCGGAAGCGCGTGTTGATGCGCTTGCGTTCTGCGATGACACCTTCTTTGTTATTCGGTTTTTTAACTTCAATGAAAACCAGTGGCATGCCGTTAATCAGCAGGGTTATGTCGGGGCGGAATTCTTCGTCGCCGTTTTTACAGGTCAGTTCTGTGGTAACATGAAAGGTGTTGTTTTGAAAATTGTTGAAATCGATGAGCTTAATGCCGGATGTTTTGGTAAGCTCTTTAAAAAACGTCCTGCCGAGGTCGTCAAAATCCAGTTTTAATGTCAGTTCCTGGAGCAGTTTGGTAATTTCGTCCGGGTGCGCGTCGGGATTTATTTTAGCGATTGCACCTTTAAAGAGATCCGGAAAGATATTGGTTTCTTGCTGGCGCCGGTGATGGTCCTTTCGCGACAGGTAAGTGTAGCCCAGCCTGGTGAGGTGGAGCAGGGCCGGAATTTTTACGCGGGAATCTTCGTTAAAAGCCATTTTAATTGAGTAATGTTACAGGTAAACCTTTTTTATCAGTAATTTGAAAACAAATGGGTTGCCCTGATTACTGTTGCAATATAAAGGTTAAAAACCAAAAAAGCACCTATGTCAATCCATAGGTTAGGTGGGGGGCTAAAAGCAAGGCATTACGGTGCGCCCCTTGTTTAATTTTCAGAACTTTAGGTCTTTAACCGCATTGTCAAATTCCAGTTTCATTTTTTCAACTTTGAGAAAAGCCTCCCTTATCATGTTGTTCTTTTTTCGTATCCGGCTAATGAGCATTGCAAAAATGGGAGCGGGAACTGCAATAAATCCAACAAGTATTTGACAGAATTGTACCACGCTGCCGGGTGGCGCTTCGCCATTTTCCGAGGTGAGTAACTGCTTCATGCCAACAATTATCACGAGTCCCGCTACAAACACAGCATAACAAAGCAGCTGCAACAGTAGTGAAGACCATTTTTTAAGGTGATGCGTCACCAGTCTGGAACCTAATACGGTGTTTAATTCCTGAATCGTTTTGCCCTGTTGCAAAAAATAAGCCCGGGCCTGCTGACTGAGATTTTGATCTGGTGTTTCCATGTTTATAATGTTACATTTATTTTTAATTTAGACCTCAAATAAGTTTTGCCGCTAATATAATGAGTGGAAACCAAAAAAAAAGGGCGGTTTACCGCCCTTTTTTGGTTTTTGATTCAATTTATACCATTTGTAACCTGGCTTATTAAAACCTTATTTATTTAGGTTTTTCCATACCCAAAAAATTGAGTAATTCTTCAAAAGTTTGGCTAACGCCCACCTGAATTTGTGTGTAATTGTTGCCATAATTTGGTTTTGTATCAAATCCAATAAATGGATTGGTAAAAAAATTGAAACGCAAAAACATTCCGGTGTTGTCTTTTTTCTTGTCGTTGCGTGTAGGCGAATACTTCAATTCAATATTATAAATGGCTACCTGGCTCAGGCTTTGCCCGTTGTATGATCGAACCAGGGGAGCTTTGTAATTAGCCTCATTATAATCCGGGTTATAGAGTTTGCCGTAACTTTGTTTTATATCGTTGTTAAGCAGCAGCAGGCTAAAATGCGTGTAGGAGGCTTCGAGACTAAAATAAGTTTTAGGTGGGCGTATAATAAATTTCGCATTAAATCCACCACCTGCCGAAAATACCTGGAATTTAGCGTCCTTTAAAAATGCCTTTGTTATAAACGCTAGTGTATAGCGTCCTCTTTCCTGGTTTTTAAAAGCTTGTAGGTGGTTGAGTCGTAGCTGACACCAGTGGCATAAAAAGTTCCAAAAGCATCAAGATAAAACTGCAGGCATTTCTTGTTGCATTCTATAGCCAAAACATTCAGTTTTCCCGAAACGCTATAATGTGCGTATTTAACCAGGTTAAGCGTGTGCACATTTAACCGCGATTTAAACAGGTTTGTATCGGTTAAAGCTACTGTTTTGTCGTAATGCACAGGAGTATAGCGGTAAGAAGTGTCGCTTTTGTTCTGAAACAGGCTTACCTGTGGCAGTTGCAGATTTTTAAGAAAATACAGATTGCATTTGCCAAGTGGTATTTTAAAAGCTTTGCATTGCCAGGTAAATCCAAACTCGGTTTGCAGCAGGCCGTTGGGTTGATCCTTTTGAAATCCTTTGGCATCGGAATAAACCCTGAAATAGAAGGGAAGGTATTTTTTTGACTCTACCTTAGTTGAGTCGTAGCTGGTGCTGTCAATCAATTTGTTGTTAAGGTATTTTTTTACAACCACTAATTGTTCTTTTTCCTTATCAGCTTTTCCTGTTTCAGTCGCATCTTCGTCCAGGGAATCGGACAGCAGACGTATTACTTTCATCTGGTATTTTTTTTCTGAAATGAGTTTATTCTTATAATCCTTCTCGAGCTTATAGAGCCGGTCAAGTTTCTTTTGAGCCAACTCTTCGTTCTTTAGCGAATCTTTTTTCAGAAGGGCCTTTTTTAGACTGTCAATCCTGTTGTTGAGTTGATTAACCGGCCTTAGCTGGGCGTTGGCACTTGCTGAGAAAAGCAGAAACAGCAAAATAGTTTTAAAGTAATTTGTTTTCATTCTCTTTGACTAATAATGTTTATTTTTTGTTGTGTTTTTGGTGGGCTCCATTCGTTTGAAACCGCTGCGTTTTAAATTATTGGAAACTGCTTCTCTTTTTATCAGAACTCATCGTTTAGCAATAAAGCCTTCGATAAAATCGGTGCCAGCATAACCTGCAGTTATTAGTCCAAGAATGGTGGCTTTATTTGCCTCAAACTTATCCGAAGAAATGGTAACCAAAACACCACATACCCCGCCCACGATCAAAGCAATTATCAAGCTGAAAAGCATTTGGCCCGAATGTTCTGAAATAACTGACTTCATGTTCTTTTTGTCATCGGTAGCACTTTGCCTGGCTTTAAGCAATCCGGCAAAAACACGCACCACCTGGCCACACATACCTAATATGGCAGAAAGTAAAATTATAGTTAATAGTTGTCCCGGATCGCCCGAAGGCGGGTTGGTTATTTTGTTTCCCGCAAAAGTACCAGAAGGGCCTCCGTTGTTGCCACCGCCTGCTACCGAGGATGTAAAATATAAGGGGGAGGCACCCGCAGTTTCCACGTCTTCGTCCTGAGGGCTGTCTTCTATCTCAATGGAAGTAACAGGATGCAATTCCCAGCAGGTAGCACGCCAGTTTTGTTTGGTGTCGCCAGGGTCAGTATTCTCAGCGTCTTTTTTATGGCGCCAGTCCCACAACATCCAACCAGTAAAAGTAACCCGTTTGCCAATTAAGTTCTGAAGTGCCTGCCCACTCCAGTCTTCACCCTTTGTGGCCATAATTGCACGTATTCGGGGCGTTATTTCAACTATTACTCTTTCTTGTTTGCCGGCATGTTCTTTGTCAAGCACAACTTCTATGTGCGTGTCGGTAAACATGGGAGCGCTTGCATGGCAGTTACAGGTTTCGCTGGAGCCTTTCTT
>CALMNJ010000445.1 GCA_937868675.1 uncultured Bacteroidota bacterium
TACCCCGTATTTGGTAGCGATTGAATAAAGTGTTTCACCTTTACGCACCCTGTGATAAACGTAAATTTTACGAGGCTTCACAATATTTTCAGCCAGTTGCCTGGTTTCTGTATCGGGTCTCGCAGCCAGGTTCTGATCGGGCTTAATTTCAAGTTTTGGAGGTTCAACCGGTCTGGTTTCTTTCACGTACACCACCAACCTTTTACCAGGCCTGAATCCCTTTTTTCCTAAGTAATTCCAGGTTTTGATTTCCTCAACCGTAACGCCGTACTTACGGGCGATGCTGCTGAGTTTTTCGCCCTGACGCACCGTGTGTACCCTTTTTACCTCAGCTACAATTTCCATCTGATTGGTTGCGGCCATCTGCGCCTTAATAGCATCGTAGATGGCCATTTCGTTATTCAGAAAATAGGCGATTTTGTTTTTGGGCAAACACATGGTGTTACCCCCCGAAGGAATGAGGCTTTTGCGATACTGCGGATTAAAGTACAATATCTCTTCAACCGTTACATCCAGGGCCTGCGATATCTGCTCAAAACTCATTTGTTCTTTCACTACCACCGTATCCACCTCAAAATAAGTTTTACGCGGTACTGCCGGATACAGGTTATGTTCGGGGCCATGAGTCATTACATAATTGGCGGCAATAAAGGCTGGCACATAGCCCTGGGTTTCGAGTGGTAAAAATGGTCTTATTTCCCAATAGGTTTTTTTACCGCCACTGCGACGAATGGCTTTGCTGATGGTTCCAGGCCCTGCATTATAAGCCGCCAGCACCATTTGCCAGTCACCAAACATTCCATATAAATTTTTCAGGTATTCGGCAGCTGCTACAGTGGCTTTATATGGGTCGCAGCGCTGATCAATATAGGATGAAACATTGAGTCCGTACATTTTACCGGTTGGGTACATAAACTGCCATAAGCCCATGGCACCTGCTTTTGAACGGGCATAAGGAATGAGGGCGCTTTCAATCACGGCCAGATGTTTGAGTTCAAGCGGAATATTGTACTTATCGAACACTTCTTCAAACATCGGATAGTACAACTGTGCCATGCCCATCATGCGGCTTACACTTTCACGTTTGCGAACCGTATATAAATTAATAAACCCCTTAACGTGTTCATTGTACACCAGATCGAACGGCGAAACGGCATCGAGCCTTGCTATGCGGGCCTGATACGCATAATCATCATAGGCTGGCACACTATCCTGCGCAAAGTGGTATTTATTATTCTTGGGAAAAACCGGCTTTGAAAAGCCCATCTCAAACATTTTTTGGCTTGAGAGGCTATCCAACATATCAGCTACTGGGTTTTCAATGGTTAAGGTTTGTGCCGTAACGCATGCTGCAAACAGCAATGAGGCGGTAGTTGCAAAAGTTTTCTTCATCCAAATCATGTTTCAAATGGCTTGTTTAATTCCAATAATATTGAACGTATTTATCCTCAAAACGTTACATTTTTCGACAAATGCACCCACTTAACGTTGGACCTTTTTGTTAAAGACCAAATAACATGCGCGCGTGGGGCAGGTATCAAAAACCAAGTTTAAATATTAAGGCGTTTTGTTTAATGAAGCAACAAATTGAATTGTTAACTTCGCGATGTGAAAAACTCCGATTTATTTGAACCGCCGCTGACCAATATCGAAAGGGCCCCATCAATTCTTATTCTGCACGTATTACTGAGCGTGGTGCTCGACTATTTTGTTTTCCGTTTTTTTACTGCGAGTAATGCCGGGCTTGATTACGTTCAGGTAATTGGTTTTAATATTCACATGAGTATATGGGGCTTTCTTCTGGTAACACCCGCCGCCCTGCTAACCTTTCAGTCGTTGTGGCTTATTTTAAATCCTTTTGCCCTGATATACAAGGACCGGGTGGAGTTCCGTTACTCACTCTTCGGAAACAGGCGGCGTTATTTTACCGACATCAAAAAAGTTGTAAAAGCCAAAGACGGAAAAACATATCTGATCTTCACTGACGACGAGGCCGAGCCCCTTAAACTATTTGGTATCCGCAAATCGCACATCAGCCTGCTTATGCAGGAGCTTGACAAACAAATGGCTTTAGCCAGACAGTTTGCTCCGTAAGCCACAAAGTCAGCATCGCGGTTCTGCGTTTTAAAATTTTCTTATCACCGGAGTTGGCAGAGCTGCCGTATTAGCCACGTATATTACGGGCATCTGCGCCAGGTACCATAGCGACAGCCAGGCGCAGCAAGGCCCCGGAGCCGTTGCGCGGCGGAGGCTTTAAGCGGCGGCGAAGAGACCCCGCACGCACATGCTCCCGCGGCCCGGCGGGCCTTGCAAGCCGGGCAAAGCGGAGGGCCCACAAGGCGCTTAACAACTTCATCAATCCCAGTTTATTCATAGCCTTACTCGGTTTGTATCTTTTTTGCGCTCAACCGTTTATAATAAACAAATCGCTGTTTAAAATCAGTCTATGGTAAACTAATACCAACTTCTGCTAAGACTTAATTTCGTATTTAAACAAAAACACTATGTTAAATTTCATCCTGCAAACCGGCACTGCAACTGCTCCACTTGTTCAATCAGCAACCGATAGTTTAAAAAACAGCGTCACTACGGGGCTTCAGACTTCAACACCCGCAGCCGTGACAGAAACCAAGATTTCGCTTATGGAAATGATTATGAAGGGCGGCCCCATAATGCTGCCACTGGCGCTGCTGCTGCTGGTTTCGGTTTATATTCTGGTTGAAAGATTACTGGTGCTAAGCCGCGCCTCCAAGAGCGCCGACACACTTATACCCGGAATAAAAGAAATGATCCATAATGGAAACCTTTCCAATGCAAAGGCCATGTGCAACAGCATTAACACCCCCGAAAGTACTATGATAGCACAGGGCGTGTCGCGCGTAGGTCAGGCAACCGAAGAGATACGCGCGGCCATGGATAAAAGTGGTGCAGCCGAAATTGGAAAACTGGAAAAAAACCTGAACGTACTAAACATCATTGGACGCATAGCCCCCATGTTTGGTTTTATTGGAACCATTATTGGTGTAATCACCATATTTTATGACATATCGCTTGCCAGAACCGTTGAGATTGAGGTGATCTCAAAAGGCCTCTACCAGAAAATGGTCACTTCGGCCGGTGGCTTGGTTGTGGGTGTGCTCGCATTTGTTTGCTACCACTGGCTAAACGCCCGCATTGATAAAATTGCCCGCCGCATGGAAGATGCCCAGATTAAATTTATGGACATGCTGAACGAGCCTGCAAAGTAAGAGACCACCCAAATATAACTAAAGGAGACCACCCGCTACTCTTAAATAAATAACCAATGACATTACGCAAACGACACAGGGAATCGGAAGTGAGCACAGACTCGCTTAACGACATCATGTTCTTCCTGCTGCTTTTTTTTCTGATCCTTTCCACCATGGTGAGTCCTAACTCCATCAAGGTAAATCTGCCAAAAGCCGATGCTGAGAAGATCGTCCAGAATCAAACACATCCCATTCACGTGGCGTTAACCAAAGACAAAAAATATTTTGTGAACAATGTCGAAATTCAAAAAGAAGGATTGCAGGCCGAGATATCAAAATTTGCTGCCAAAGAAGCCGAACCCACGGTTCTGATGCATCTGGACAAAGAACTTTCGATCCAGGACGAAATTGACGTGATGACCATTTGCTACAAGCTAAAATGTAAAACGGTGCTGGCTACGGCCGCATCCGAAAAAAAATAAAAACCAATGGAACTCACCGCAACACAGGAAAATAAGTACAGGCTTATTTCGGGAAGCGTGACGCTGCTGTTTTTAGCGCTGCTTCTGCTTTTTTTAATCCTCTTTAATATCATTACGCCCAATCCGCCTTTTCCGGAAGGCGGCGGCGGCGGCGGCATTGAACTTGGCTTTGGAACCATGAATGCGGGCACCAACGACATGGACTACGGCACGATGGGCGAGGCTACCAACGTGGTAGCCGAAAAGCCCGATACCAAAGAAAACGTGCTTACGGATGAGAACGGTGAATCCGTGCCGCTTGATGAAAAGCAGCCCGAAGTAAACGTGAAGGAAAACAAAACCGTTATTAAACCGGCATCGCCTAAAGAACCCGTGCACGTAGAAACCATGGCCGAAAAAATTGCCAAAAAGGCAAAAAAACATAAAGGCCAGGATGGTGGCGGCACCGGCAGCAGCGGCCAGCAGGGCGACAACGGCTCGCCGGAAGGAATTGGTGATGGTGGCGATGGTGGAAGCGGTGGTGGCAAGGGCGGTGGAAACGGAACAGGAATTGGCCCCGGAAATGGCAGCGGCATTGGCCCCGGCAGCGGAGGCGGTATAGGCATCAGTGCAAAACTGGCTGGTGGTGTATTGGTAAAACCACCCAAACTGCCCAGCGACACAAAAGAAGAAGGTAAAGTGGTGGTTGAAATAACCGTTGACAGCGATGGTAATGTGATTGACGCCGACCCTAACGGGCGTGGCACCACCACAAGCAGTGCCATTCTGAAAGCCAAAGCCAAACGCGCCGCGCTGGATACAAAATTCAGCTCGAACGAAAAATTTGATGAACGTCACGGTACCATCACAATTGTATTCGCATTTGATTAAAACATGAGGTATCAACAAACGCTGGATTATTTGTTCGCGCGTTTACCGATGTATCAGCGGGTTGGCGCAGCCGCCTACAAAGCCGACCTGGACAACACCATCAAGCTTACCGAGGCGCTGGGCAAGCCGCACGGCAAACTCAAATTTATACACGTGGCCGGCACCAATGGCAAAGGTTCGAGCAGCCACATGCTTGCCGCCGTGCTTCAACAGTCGGGTTACAAAACCGGACTTTACACCTCGCCTCATTTACTCGATTTCAGAGAGCGCATTAAGGTAAACGGGAAAATGATTCCCAAAAACAACGTGGTGGAATTTGTAGACAAATACAAGGCCGCATTTGAAGAAATTAACCCCAGCTTTTTTGAATGGAGTTTTGCCCTGGCCCTCAACTATTTTGTTGCCGAAGAAGTAGATGTAGCGGTGATTGAAGTGGGACTTGGCGGCAGGCTTGATTCCACCAACATCATCACGCCGCGTGCCTGCCTGATAACAAACATCAGCTATGACCACATGAACCTGCTGGGCGACACGCTCGAAAAAATTGGCCGCGAAAAAGCAGGTATCATCAAGCCGCGCGTACCCGTGGTTGTCAGTCAGTATCAGTCCGACACAGGGCCCATGTTCAGTGCTGTGGCCAAAGAGCACAAAGCCCCCATCGAGTTTGCCGACAAAAACTATAAAGTACTGTCAGGTAAAATAATCAACGGGTTTTTGCATGTTAGCCTGCTGAACAAAAAAACAGGACTGCAGGAAACGTACGAACTGGACCTTACAGGAAACTACCAGATAAAAAACCTGCTGGGTGTGCTGGTTACGCTTGAACAGGTTGCAAAAGCCGGTTTTATTATTGAGCCGGCAAACATAACCAAAGCGCTTAAACAGGTGGTGAAGCTTACAGGCTTGCAGGGTCGCTGGCAGACATTAAGTGAAAAACCACTCACAGTAGCTGACACGGGGCATAATGAGGAAGGCATTAAACAGGTTCTTGAAAACATAAAGCAACAACGGTTTACGCATCTGCACATGGTGTTTGGTGTGGTAAATGACAAAAGCATTCACAGCATTCTTGCACTTTTACCCAAAGATGCACATTACTATTTTGTGAAGGCTTCGGTGCCCAGGGCGCTTGATTCGGGGGAGCTGGCAGCGCAAGCCAAAAAGCACAAACTGTGCGGTACTGCATACAATACGGTGGAGGCCGGACTCATGGCCGCGCGCAAAGCCGCTAAAAAAACCGATCTGATTTTTATTGGCGGCAGCACCTTTGTGGTGGCCGATGCGCTGGCCTTAGCTTAATCTTTTTTATTTCTTTTTATTTGGGGCGCTTGTCGGTGCAGGCCCGGTTCAACTTAACCTGCCTGCCCCGCCACCGGGCTTTTCATTTCGGCCGGCTTACCAAACAAAAATGCCTGTGCGCTGCGGTGGCTCGCTCCGTTCGCCTCCTCCCTGCAACGGCATTTTTTTTTGTTCGGCTGCGCCGGGCCTCCATTACAATCCCTGGCGCTGAGTGTCAAAACCCCAATATAAATATTAACGACACGTTATTGGCCTGAATAAAACAAAAATCGTTTTTACAGCTCCAACAACGGAATTTTGCGCCAGGGATGCGCAAGGTTTAGCCCCCGCAGGCGCGGTGCAGCAAAGCGAAACTCCGCGCCGAGGAGGCCGAGCGAACAGCGAGCCTGTAGCAGCCCGCGAGGCGCCCGAAAAATTATGAGCAGGCCCGTGATGCGAATGTTGAAAAAATACCCCGTACACCAATTGAAAGCACTTTATTTTTAACCCAAAGAACTGACATGATAAACGAAGCCAAACTGCACTTTAAAATTGCCGACCTTTTAAATTTAGATTCCAGGAATGTGACCGCTACGGTGCGTTTGCTTGACGAGGGTGGCACCGTGCCTTTTATTGCCCGCTACCGCAAAGAAATGACCGGTAGTATGGATGAAGTACAGATTATACAGATACGCGACGAAATTGAACGCCTGCGCGCGCTGGAACAACGCCGTGAAAGCATTTTAAATTCGATTGAAACGCAGGGTAAACTCACCGAAGAGCTAAAAGAACAACTGCTGGCTGCCGAAACAATGAGCCGGTTGGAAGACCTTTACCTGCCCTACAAACCCAAACGCCGCACCCGTGCCACAATGGCCCGCGAAAAAGGTCTGGAACCGCTGGCTCACTTTATATTGGCTCAGAACAATGCTTCGGTGTTTGATGAAGCTGAAAAATACATTTCAACCGAAAACGGAGTGTCTTCCGCTTTGGAGGCCCTTGAAGGTGCACGCGACATTGTTGCCGAGGTGGTAAGCGAAGACGCTTTGGTACGCGAAGGCCTGCGCGAACTGTTTAAGCGCAGTGGTATAATTAAAAGCCGCGTTATTAAAGGCAAGGAAGAAACCGGCGAAAAATTCAGTGATTATTTTGAATGGGAAGAAAAACTGATGGACTGCCCCAGCCACCGTCTGCTGGCCATGCGACGTGGTGAAAAAGAAGATGTGCTGATACTGGACATTCGTATTGACGAAGAAGAAGCGCGCCACCTGATCGAGAAAAAATTTATTACCGGCCGGGGCGAATGCGCGCAGCAACTAAAAGAAGCTATTGAAGACAGTTTTAAGCGCCTGCTGCAAACCAGTATTGAGGCAGAGATGCGTGTGTTAACCAAACAAATGGCGGACGAAAAAGCCGTGAATGTGTTTGCCGATAATCTGCGTGAACTGCTTTTGGCTTCGCCTCTTGGACAAAAAACCATTCTGGCCATTGACCCCGGCTTCCGGTCGGGCTGCAAAGTGGTGGCGCTGAACAAACAGGGCAAGCTGCTGGCCGAAACCGTGATATATCCTCACGAACCACAGCGCCAGAAAGTGGAAGCCGAAATGATTGTACTGGCATTTTGCGAGCGCCATGGCGTTGAAGCCATTGCCATAGGAAACGGTACCGCCTCGCGCGAAACCGAACAGTTTGTGCGCGGCATTGAACTGCTGCCCAAAAGCATTCCGGTAATTGTGGTAAGCGAGGCGGGCGCTTCGGTTTACTCGGCTTCGGAGGTGGCACGTGATGAATTTCCGGACAAGGATGTAACGGTGAGGGGCGCAGTTTCTATTGGACGCCGCCTTGCCGACCCCCTGGCTGAACTGGTGAAAATAGACCCCAAATCCATTGGCGTTGGGCAATACCAGCATGATGTGGACCAAACACTGTTAAAAAACAAACTGGATGAAGTAGTAGGCAGCTGCGTTAACGCCGTTGGTGTGGAACTGAATACCGCCTCCAAACAATTACTTGCGTATGTGTCGGGCATTGGTCCGGTGCTGGCGCAAAACATTGTTGAATACCGCAACACGCATGGCGCCTTTACCAGCCGTAAGAGCTTGATGGAGGTGCCACGTATGGGTGAGAAAGTGTTTGAACAATGCGCGGGCTTTTTGCGCTTACGCAATGGTGTTCATCCGCTCGACAAGAGTGCGGTACACCCCGAAAGCTATCATATTGTAGAAAAAATGGCGTCCGATCTCAACTGCACGATTGATGACCTGGTTCAGGAAAAAGAACTGCGCAAAAAAATACAATTGCAGAACTATGTAACCGAAACCGTGGGTTTGCCCACGCTTAAAGACATTCTGAATGAGCTTGAAAAGCCGGGGCTCGATCCGCGTAAAAGTTTTGAAGTATTCAGTTTCGATGAAAACGTTCATGAAATAAGCGATCTGCGCGAGGGCATGCGATTGCCTGGGATCGTAACCAACGTAACCAACTTTGGTGCCTTTGTGGATGTGGGGGTGCATCAGGATGGGCTGGTGCACATTTCGCAGCTGGCCGATAGTTTTGTGGACGATCCAAATAAAATAGTGAAAGTAGGACAAAAAGTGTGGGTCAACGTCACCGAAGTAGATGTAAAACGTAAACGCATTGCCTTAAGTATGAAAGGCGAAACACAACAGGTACGTTCACATAAGCCTGCTATTGCTGAAAAGAAAGAAGCCTACGATCCCAATGATATGAACAGTGCGCTGGCAGCCCTCAGAAGTAAATTCAAAAAGTAAGTTCCAATGAAAGTAAGCCTGATATTACTTTACATACTTTGTTGCATTTCTACTTTAAAATCTCAGACTTGCAATTGCTCTGCCACGTTTGACTGGATGGTAAACACGTTCGAAAAAAACGATGCTGGGTTTAAATATGTGATTGATAAAAAGGGCGAGGACGAATACAAAAAACTCACCTTAAAACTCCGCGACAAAGCGGTTCGGATTACAAAGGCCGGAGATTGCAGGGATCTGATGGAAGAATGGCAAGGGTTTTTCCGATCGGGGCATATTTTTATTGCTTTGAAAGACCCCGGCAGTCCTGCAGGCAAAGAACCATCGGAGAACGAAATACGTGAGCGCTACAAAAACGAAAAAACAATTGACCTTAGCACTGAACAACTGATTTTAAAACTTGAAAAGAAAACCAACAAGGATATCATCGAAGGAATCTGGGCTTACAATAATTATACGGTTGGTATTATTGAAGATGATGCCGTGACAAAAAAATTTAATGTTTTCATTATTCAGTCTGACGGTATTTACTGGATGCCGAAGCAACTAAAGGCGGAATTGCTGCGCAGTGAGGATGGCAAATCCTATTCGGGTTCTTATTACATGCGCGATCATAGCCGGCAGGACACCAAAGCCCACATGGCCGGAACTGCTTTAATGTATATGGGTGGATACTGGCAAAGACTGTACCCGAAAACCGCCCTTTCACAAAAGGAACAACAGTTAGTGGCCTTCTCGTCGGCACTGCCAATGCTTAAACAGTTGGGCCCCAAAACCCTTTACCTTCGCATTCCTTCGTTTCAGGTTGAACAGAAAACGAAAATTGACAGCGTGCTTAAAAAACACGATGCCCTTATCAGGAGTACGCCCAATTTGATTATAGACGTCCGCAACGGTACCGGAGGCAGCGACAACGCTTACGCCGAACTCATTCCATACCTGTACACAAATCCTATTCGAGGTGTAGGCGTACAACTATATGCCACAGAGCTAAATGCCCGGGCCTATGAAAAATACGCCTTACAGTATAGCGACTCCGAAAACATTAATTATTGCAACAACATAGCCAAGCGTATGCGTAAAAACCCCGGAAAATTTATTACACAAAGCGATGAGGCTCAAAAAACAACCGTTGACAGCAGCATGAATGCACTTCCATTTCCTGCCCGTGTTGGAATTGTTTTTAATCACAACAACGGCAGCACCGATGAACAGTTTTTACTGGATGCCAAACAAAGCACGAAAGTTAAAACCTTTGGAACGCCCACCGGTGGCATGCTCGATATTTCGAACATGAACCAGATTGAATCGCCGGACGGTAAATTTGTGCTTGGGTATTGCATGAGCAAAAGTTACAGAATACCCGATTATTGCATTGATGGTGTGGGCATACAACCAGATTATTTTATTGACGACGGTATCGCGCTTGAAGATTGGATTAATTATGTACAAAGCATTCTTGAGAAATAAGGGGCTCTCCAGATGAAAACATATGGTCTTATCGGAAAATCGCTCACGCACTCGTTTTCAAAAGATTATTTTGAAAAAAAATTCGCACTGCTTGGCATTAATGACTGCCAATACCAAAACTTTGAGATTGAAAGTATAAGCCAGTTTCCAGAATTGATTTCAGGTCACCCAAGCCTAAGGGGCCTCAACGTTACAATACCCTACAAGGAAATCATAATACCATACATTACTGAGATGAATGCTGAAGCTCGTGAAATTGGAGCCGTAAATTGCATATGGGTTGGCAACGGTAAACTGATTGGTTACAACACCGACGTGTACGGCTTTTCACAAAGCATCAAGCCCTTTCTCGATCACCATCATCAGAGGGCACTTGTATTAGGCAGTGGCGGCGCTTCCAAAGCAGTGGTGTATTCGTTATCCAAACTCGGCGTGGACGTATATACTGTTACGTCAAGGCAAAAAACACATGACAAGATGTTTCATTACAATGAGCTGAACAGTATTATAATGGACGCATTTAAACTGGTGGTAAACTGCACGCCGCTTGGCACCCTGCCCGATCTCAATACCTGCCCTGCCCTGCCCTACGAACACTTTACACCGCAGCATCTGGCTTACGATCTGGTTTATAATCCCCCGCAAACAACCTTTCTTAAAAAAGCAGCCGAAAAAGGCGCCCTTACAGTAAATGGCCTCAGCATGCTGCAGTTGCAGGCCGATAAAAGCTGGGAGATCTGGAACTCCTGAAAACCTATATCCCAATAAATCAAATAAGCTCATGTGGAATTTTATCTTTGAAGCGTCATTGAATCAAATGAACCTCCGGATAAAAATAATTCTGCCGTTTCTTTTGTTAGTTCATTCACTGTTTGCACAGGAAAAACAAATTATCCTTAGCGGTAAAGTGATAAGTCAGAGCGACGGCAGGCCCATTCAGGGTGCGGTACTTAAATTTGGCAATGCTTATTTTTCGGCCGGCAGCGATGTAAACGGAACTTTTAGCATCAGGCTTCCAATCAAAGAAGTGATCCATATTACCTGCGTTCACCTTGGCTACGAAACCCTTTACCGCGAAATTAAAAGCGGCGGGAAAGACAGTGTAAACGTGGTGCTTCAAATGAAAACCGATATTACCACCCTGCCCGAAGTACCCGTAAGCGCTGAACGCAAGCCCGAAACGCTGGTTGGCAAACCCAACTATGGCATTTATGATTTTGATTTTTACGAAGACAAACTCATCCTGCTTACCTCC
>CALMNJ010000446.1 GCA_937868675.1 uncultured Bacteroidota bacterium
CTATATAACTGCGACCCTGTATTTTTTTGCCAGAAGAAATAGCCAGATAAAACATAAATTCATCATGGCATTGTTGCCTGCAATGCTTTCACTGTTCATTTTTCTACAATTCAACCGGGTACTGGTAAGTCTTGTAAATAACTCTACGTTCAATTTTAATTTTTTAAGCATACTCAACATCAAACCAACGGTAGCTGTGGCGCTCGCAGCCATCGGCCTTCTGGCGCTTGCTCTTTTTGCAGCTGTCAATACGTTTTGGATAATAATAAAGGAAGAAAAAACCGGAAAGTATGTTTACTGGACGTTTTTATTAATAATGCTTTTAACAGGCTGGATGTTAAGTCCGGTATTTCTGGAAAGCGCCTGGATTGTTCCGTTTGGAGCCATCGTTTATTTCTTTACCGGCCGCGGCCCGAACCATTTTTCGCTGGCACTGGGGCTCGAGGTATTGTTATTGTCAATCGTCACAAGCAGTTTTTTGAACAGTTATATTGAAAAAAACCAGGCACTCGATTTTGAAATTCTAACACAACGCCTGGGCGAACGGCAGGATCAGATACTCGAAAGTGAATACCGGGCCATTCCCAAAAAACTTGTTGCGGATGAAAATTTGAAAAACCTTTTTGAGTTTTTACCCGAATCGGCCAAGGAGATTCAGCAAATACTGCGTCAAAAATATTTTAACGGATATTTCGACCGTTACAAAATGGAGTTTTCGGTATTCGATAAAAATTGCCAGGCATTGCTTGTAGCCGATGACCCGGTGTTGCTGAACGAGGGTTACTTTGATGACCGCATTCAGCACTACTCCACGCCTTTAGCAGACGGTCTTTTCTTTGTAAAGGATTATCAGCAAAACACACAATATTTAATTAAGCTTGACATGGGCCGCTTCAGGCTTTTTGCCAGGGTGGAGGCCCGGCAATTTGAGGAGGCAGGCAGTTTTCCGGAACTCTTTCTTGATCGTTCTTTGCAAACTCAGGAAAAACTTCGGAACCTCAGTTACGCCGTGTACCGGTCCGGACAAAACACAAGCCGTTACGGAGAATTTAATTATCCTTACTTTTTGAGCGATTCGGCGACCCTGTCACGTTCATCTCCCGACTACGCACATTTTTACTATGAACCCGAACCCTCAACACAAGTTATTATTAGCCGGAACAAATTAAACTGGGCTTATTTTTTCACTTTTAATTCATATCTGCTTCTGTTTTTTTCGGTACTCACCTATCTGTGTTATCTGGTATACGCCTCTGTCTTTACATCACTTTTTCAAACATCCTCGCTCACCCGGCGTATTCAGGCTATCATCATTGCCCTGTTACTCTTAGCCATGTCGGCCGTGGGAATAATCTCCGGACGACAGGTAACAGCACAGTTTGAGGCTGAAAACCGAAAGCAGCTGGAAGAAAAAAACCGGGTCATTGTAAGCGAACTCAATACGCAGTTTGGAGCTTCATTGTTTGACGACTCACAAAAGGAATTTATCAATGCCCGTATCCGCGAATACTCCCGGCTTTTTAATACACCAATAAGTTTGTTCAACAAACAGGGCCGGTTGTTTACCACCAGCGAACCAAAACTGTATGACTTTGGTCTGGCCTCCGAATACCTTAATCCACGCGCTTTTGTTGAGCTTGGCGAAAATATTTCGTCGGCGGTAATTGAAAACGAAACGGCCGGAAGCCTTAAATACCGGTCGCTTTACACGCCGCTGTATGATCAGAATAAAACCCTGAGCGGGTTTATCAATCTTCCCTATTTTGCGCGTCAAAGTACCCTGGCCAACGAGCTCTCAGAGATCATCAGTGCCCTTATCAATGTGTACGTGATCCTTTTCGTGCTCAGCATTGTTGCCGGTCTTATCCTTACAGGATATATAACGCAGCCCCTGCGCCTCATTAAGCAGCAAATTGCGCGAATTACACTGGGCGGCAAAAACGAAAAAATCAGCTGGCAAAGCAACGACGAAATTGGCAGGCTGGTAGCCGAATACAACCAGATGTTGCTTAAGCTTGAACAAAGCGCCGAACTGCTGGCTAAAAGCGAACGCGAAGGAGCCTGGCGCGAAATGGCAAGGCAGGTAGCGCATGAAATCAAGAACCCGCTTACGCCTATGAAACTGAACCTGCAGTATCTTCAACACCTGATTAAAAGCAACCCCGACGATTTCAGAGAGCGTTTTGAACGCGCCAGTGCGAGTATTATAGAGCAGATAGATTCGCTGGCGACAATTGCAACCGAGTTCAGTAATTTTGCAAGGCTTCCGGGTACCCAGCTTAAAACCCTTAACCTGGTTGAAATAGTGAGCGCCGCCACATCTGTTTTTGAAGGCGAAGTTGCTGTGACGATTCAACATCAAAATCCGGACATGGAGCTTATGATATTGGGAGACCATGATCAGTGCCTGCGCGTGTTCAATAATATTATAAAAAATGCAGTGCAGGCCGTGGAGGGCGTGGGTGGAGCTAAAATTGAAATTTCATATACACTGCAGGACAGTCACGTTGAGGTGCACGTAAAAGACAATGGATGTGGCATTGCCAATGACCTCAAATCAAGAATCTTCAGTCCTAATTTTACAACTAAAAGTTCCGGCTCAGGACTCGGATTGGCCATGGTTAAAAACATCATGGAAGGTTTTGGCGGCGGCATTCGTTTTGAATCTGAAGCCGGCAGCGGCACAACCTTTTCAATCAGGTTTGTCAGGGCCTGAATGTTAAAATCACGATAACGCGGTAACCAAAAGGTTTTATTACATTATTTTTTGCAAATGCCTTCCTAAAGTTTGTGGAATTTTTTGTGCTCATACATCTTAAGGTTAAAAACTGGCTATGACAAATCCTATACTAAGCATTCAGATTCCAAAACCCTGCCACGAAGACTGGGGAAAAATGCACCCGGAAGAAAAGGGCCGCCACTGCAGCGTTTGCAATACAACCGTGGTGGATTTCAGCAGCAAAACCGACAACGAAATACTGGATGCATTAAAAGTGGCTAAGGGAAAAACATGTGGTCGGTTTTTAAGCACCCAGCTCAATCGGCCATTAAATTATACGGTGGATTTAAGAAAACTGCCACGCCACATGAGTGTTACCAAAATCTTTATGGTTGCTGCATTTCTTGCGTTTGGCACAATGCTCTTTAGTTGCACTGATCATTTAAATAAAAAAATGGGAGATCTGAATGTAAAAGTAATTCAAAACGATGCCGGCAATAAACTCATTTATCAGGATGTTCAGCGCTTGCCCTACCCGGCGGGCCTTGCCATTGGGAAGCCTGTTACTTTAAAAGGCGAGGCGATAGTTAACGAAGCGCGCAACATCAACGAAGAAGATACAAACACAGTTGTATATGTGAAGGGAAAAATAAGGACAGCACGGCCCATTAATATTGAACCAAACGAAGTAACCGACTCGCTATTAAGAGTTAATACCATTGAAAGAGACAGTTCAGGATATATGAATCACCATTTTGTTTTGGGTGGGGCCGTTTTTTTTAAAACAGTTGCATCTGATTCACTTACCAATGAGAAAGTGCCCGCCACGGCTGAAATTACCGGTACAGAAAATGTGCGTTCAAATACCGTTCCGGAACTCATTGTTTTTCCCAACCCATCAACAGGTAATTTTACAGTGTGTTACACAAATAAGAAACGCTGCGATGTGCTTATAAAGGTGTTTGATGCAAATGGTGCCTTTATCAAAAACATCACTCAAATAGCCCAGCAGAACGAAGGCCAGTACAATATTCAGGTAGACCTTTCACCGCTACCAAATGGCATTTATCTGGTAAGCATGATCAGGGATGGTGTGCAGGTAACGAAAACGGTAGTGGTTTCAAAATAAAAAATCTCAATCAACGAATTTAGTTGAAATTACCCGTGATAGACTCGTGAAAAAACAATCCTTCCATCTTTTATTTGCAGCACTTCACCAACATCCAGGTCTTCTTCGCCGGGAACCATCCGTGTATATTCCATAAACACCTGTTCGCTGTCGGCAGTTAGCTTTTTTACCTCATAATGCAGGCCGGGAAGTCTTTCAAACGCATCCTGCCACCAATTTCGCAGGGCCGCTTTACCCTTTATTAGTCCGTTTGTTTCGGGTCGCCTTACCTTTAATTTCGGACTGTAGTGCATGGCGTTGTCATCGTAAATAGAAAGCAGATTTTCAAGGTGGTGACTATTAAAGGCTGCGAACCATTGTGTTGCAATTTGTTTGTTTTGCTCGGAAGTCATTGTTGAATCATTTTTGGTTTAAGTATTTCCATTCTATCTTTACATGGTGCTAAAAAACGTTTTTATTTTTTTAATCGCAACAGGACTCTTTAGCTGCGGATCCCGTAAACAAAATGCTGATTTAATTGTGGTGAATGCCCGCATTTATTCCGTTGATTCGGCCTTTTCGGTATTTGAGGCCATGGCCCTGAACAACGGAACCATAACCATGCTGGGAACATCGGATGAGATAAAACAACAATTTTCATCACCCGAAACTTTAGATGCCAAAGGAGCGGTTGTATACCCTGGGTTCATTGATGCCCATTGCCACTTTGTAGGCTACGGGCTCGGTCTGGGTCGGGTAAACCTGGTTGGAACCAAATCGTTTAATGAAGTTGTTGAAAGAGTGCAGCAGTTTACCTCACAAAATTTTACCGAGAAGGCAAAAAAAAATGTAAAAATAAAATCATTCGATGGTTCATGGATTATTGGCCGCGGCTGGGATCAAAATGACTGGACTGATAAAAAATATCCCAACCGTAAAAAGCTTGATTCGCTTTTTCCCGACAGGCCTGTGTTTTTGCAACGCATAGATGGACATGCGGCTTTGGTCAACAGCGTTGCCTTAGAGCTTGCAGGCATAAACAGCAACACCTATGTAAAAGGCGGTAAAGTGGAAGGCGAGTTGATATTTGGTGGGGAAGAAAAATGGATGAGGCCAGAAATTTTAAAAGAAATAAAACACCATGGTTATCCGATTTGGGTACCAACCGGAATCCTGATTGACAACGCGGTTGACCTCGTGAAAAAAATAATTCCGCCGGCTACATTAAAGGAAAAAGAGCGGGCCCTGCTGGCTGCACAGGAAAATTGTTTTGCAATGGGTCTTACAACGGTTGACGATGCCGGCCTCATGAAAGAAGATGTTGATCTCATTGATTCACTCCAGCGTTGTGGAAAACTACAGATACGGATTTACGCCATGCTTAGCGACAGCGCCCCTAATTATGATTATTATCTTAAAACAGGTCCTTACAAAACCGAAAAACTGAATATCCGGGCATTTAAATTTTATGCCGATGGTGCCCTGGGCTCCCGCGGAGCATGCCTGAAGGAAGATTACAGCGACCAAAAAAACTGGAAAGGGTTTTTATTGAATGAACAAAAACACTTTGAACAAAAGGCGGAGTTGCTGGCGAAGACGCCATTTCAAATGGCCACGCATTGTATCGGCGATTCGGCGTACAAAATTATTCTGGCTGCCTATAAAAGAGCAGGCATAAAAAAGGCGAACCGCTGGCGCATCGAACACGCACAGGTAATAAGCTCCGGAGAAATTTCACAATCGGATTTTATAATCCCTTCCATTCAGCCAACCCATGCCACCAGCGATATGTACTGGGTGGGCGAAAGACTTGGTAAAAATCGCAGTAAATATGCCTACGCGTATAAGGATCTGCTTAAAAACGCCGGGTTAGTTGCACTCGGCACCGATTTTCCAGTGGAAGACATTTCTCCGTTTAAGACTTTTTATGCCGCGGTGACACGGCAGGATGCAAAAGGTTATCCCGGGGGCGGATTTCAGATGGAGAATGCATTGTCGCGCGAAGAAGCGCTGAGAGGAATGACCATCTGGGCGGCGTACTCTAATTTTGAGGAACACGAAAAAGGATCGCTTGAAAAAGGCAAACAGGCCGATTTTATAATACTGGATACAGACCTGATGAACTGCGATATAAAGAATGTACTTTCCGGCAAGGTAGAACACACGTATATCGGCGGGAAAAAAGTGTATCAGGCTAATTAGAACAATGCGGTGAGCTCTTCCAAGCGACGAATGGCCGTTCCTTTAAAGTGTTCCGTTTTTTCCTGAGTTAAATGAATGGCCTCCCAGCCGGCATTAAGCGCACCACTTATGTCGCTTTCAAAACTGTCGCCAATCATCACGCAGTATTCCCTCGATGTGGCCGCCATGTTTTCGGCTAACCTGAATATTTTTTCATCAGGCTTTACAAGTCCGTGTTCCTCGCTAATAATCACCTGATCAAAGAAGTGTTTGATACCCGAGCCTTCAAGTTTTACGTGCTGCACCTCTTTGAATCCATTGGTTATAATATGCAGTCTGTACCTTCCGGCCAGGTAGGTTAATGTGTCCAGACAGCCTTCTTTTAACAGATTACCCTTAGGCGACTGATTCAGGTAAATGTCAGTTACCTCAAGGTTTTCGGCATAGTTGTCGTAGCCAAAAAATTTAAACGTTTCGTTAAAACGGTGGTTTCGCAAATATGCCTTATCAATTTCGCGACGGTAGTATTTTGACCAAAGAGCCAGATTTATTTCTTTGTAACGAAACAAAAACGTTTCAAAATCAACGTTCAGTTTTTCCCGTAAGCCAAACACATTATAAACCTGTTCCAGCACAAGGGCCGAGTTTTTCTCAAAATCCCAGAGCGTATCGTCCAGATCGAAAAAAAGGTGTAGTTTGTTTTTCAGAGCAACCATCCCTTCAGGCTGTCATGGAACCACAAAATAACCAGGTACAGTACCATGCTCCACAAAGTAACCGAAATACTGAGGTAAATAATGATTTTCTTTTTGTCCTTATAGAAACGTTCCGCCAAAAAAGCGCCCAGGGGAGTTGAAAGAAGCAGGGGGGTAAGCAGGGCAAGTCCGGTAAGGCCAAAGCGGTTCTTGATACGAATGATTCGACGGTTGGATTTGGTGAAAATCCGTTTCTGGTGAATTTTGCCCTTTTTAACCCGGTAATTGTGACGCCATTTCAAAATGGCCGCGCTTAA
>CALMNJ010000447.1 GCA_937868675.1 uncultured Bacteroidota bacterium
TCTTTTCATATTGTATACGTTCTAATGTAAAGTTGAAACAAATTCGTTTTAAAGGCAAAACGCTAAACAAAGTTTAACATTCATAAAGTGGCTCATGGGCCTTGAAAACAAAGGCTGAAATGGCAATTAAACGTGTCTCCTTTTTTTAATTCAATAACCCCTTCTTTTTTTTCAAAGTCACCTCCATGTGAGCCCGAGTCTGCAATGCCGTGCCAGGGCTCCAGACAAACAAACTCCCTGCAGTTTTTTTTGCTCCAGATACCAAAATAGGGCCAGTTCCGGCACTTCATCACAACTGCGTATTTTGATTTGGAAGAACGAAGGGCTATTTCTCCGACCTGGCTGTTCTCGAATACAAGGGCATCGTTGCTGAATAAAGTGGTGCTGAGCCGCAATTTTCTATCTGGTACTATCAGTGAAGTAGTCTGCTCGGCCCTTAAGCCGTTTTCCAAAAGTCTGATCGTATAGGCGTTGTGTTCAAATTCCAGGTAATAGTCTTCAAATGTTTCGTCAGAGCGAATCGGGCACATAAATCCGGGATGAGCGCCGATGCTAAATAAGATGTTGCCTGCTGAGGGATTGTGAATGGAATAGGATGTGTCAAGCGTATTACCTTCAAGGGTGTAAATAATGTTCAACTCAAAATCAAACGGATATACGTTTTTTGAATTTTCGTTTTGGGTGAGCCTGAAATGAGCATAGCCCGTTGAAGTCTTAACAAGTTCAAAATCCGCATCGCGCGCAAAACCGTGTTGTGGCAGCGTGTAGTATTTTCCGTTTAATTCGTATTGATTGTCCTTAAGTTTCCCCACAATGGGAAAAAGCACCGGGGCGTGCCTAGGCCAGATATCGGTCTCAGCGGTCCAGAGCAACTCCGTTCCACTGGCGCTTTTTATGCTGCTCAACTCCGCTCCTTTTTTGTTTACTGAAACAAGCAGCTCATCCGAACGCAAAACGGTGTCCATTACAAAAACATAATGCCTTTAATTTTGCCTGCTTTTCTGTACACTTCCATTACCTCTTCCACACTCATCACCACCTGTTTGGCAGTTATACTCGTGTAGCGGCCTTTGCCGCTTTCTTTGGTGTGTATATCGGTATCGGCATCAAACAAATTCTCAACCAGGGCAATCGTTCTGTGTTCACTTTCGATAATGAATTTAAACATATACACCGTTGGAAAAGTCATGCTTTCGCTCAGCTTTTGTTTAAATTTTTCGAGTTCCTCTTCTGTCATGAATTAAAAGTAGTGATTGTAAATGAGCACCAGTCCGAAAATAATGAGCAAAGCCCCCGTTATCAGATTTATAGTGTGCATTACCTTAACGGTAAGTATGGCTTTTACTTTTTCGGCCACCGATACCATGCCGAAAAGAAGGAACAGAACAATGCCGAGTGTAATGCTAAAGTAAATAATCATGTTAACGATCGAGTTGTTAAGGGTTTTGCTGATGGCGGTAACGTTGCCAAGCCACAGCAGCCATACGGATGGATTAACGCTGTTGAGAAAAAAGCCTTTCAGGAGCATGGCAGGCACCGACGGTTTCTGCACCTCAATCACCTCGTCGCTTTTTGATACCGGACGTTTAAAATAAAAAGCGCCAAATACCACAAGTATCAGTCCTGCCATTATTCCCATGAAGTGCTGATTTTTCTCGTTTTCAATAAAAGTGGTAATGCTGTGTACAAACAGAATAATGATGAGGCACAATAGGAAGTCGCTCAGTACAATACCCATCGCCAGCACGGACCCTGTGCGGTACCCGCTCTTAATTCCCGTATTGATAAGGGCAAAAAACGACGGCCCGAATGAAAACGAGAGGAGAAGAACAATGAGAAAAGTTTGTGTAATCAGCTCAACTATCAAGGGATTTTCGTTTTGTGGTTTTCTAAAAAGGCCAGCCAGTCATTAAGGTGTTTGCCCTTTAGCACACGGGGAAATTTGCTTTGGCCGCCAAGCTTGTTTTTACTGGCCAGAAAATCAATAAAAGCCTGATTGGGCAACACATCCACAATCACTTCCTTTAAAGCATGACGCCGCTCAACGGTATAGTCATCGTTCAGCACTTTAAGATGTTCGTCCAGTTTGTCACGTATCTGCGCAGCATCCACAGCTTTATCGGAGCCAATGTACCAGTGGTGTGCAAACAAACCCTGATAGGGCTTGCCAACCACACAGTATTCGTTAATTACAATACTAAGATCATTGGCGGTAAGCTTAATGGCCTGATTCATGTTGTCAACACTCAAGTGCTCGCCACACAAGCTGAGGAAATGTTTCGTACGCCCGGTAATAATAAATTCCGCACGCGCAAGGTCGGTAAAGCGCACCGTATCGCCAATCAGGTATCGCCAGGCACCCGCACAATTGGTTATTAAAATGGCGTAGTCTTTATCAAGCTCCACTTCAGTTATATTCAGAGCCCTGGCCTTTGGCTTGATATTACCATCCGGGTCAAAGTTTTCTTCAGTAAACGGAATGAACTCAAAAAATGTTTTGTTGTCGGTCATCAGCTTCAAGGCCTGAAGCTCATTGGGGCGTTCCTGATAGGCCAAAAAGCCTTCGGAGGCCATGTACGTGTCAAGATAAATAAGTGGCTTTGCACAAAGCGCATCTATACTCTTTTTATAAGGATGAATTGCTACACCGCCGTGCACAAAAATCGCCAGATTAGGCCATACATCGTGTATTGTTTTTACATTGTAATGCTTGATAATGCGTTCAAAAAGTATCTGTATCCAGGCCGGAACGCCGCATATAAAACCAACATTCCAGTTCTTCGCGCGGTCAACAATTTCCTGTAGCTTGGTTTCCCAGCTGGCAATAGAGCGGATTTCGGGGCCAGGCAATGTAAAGCCCTGAAACCAGCGTGGCTGCGTGCCAGTTGTAATGCCGCTGAGGTCGCCGCTAAAATAAGTGCCATTGTAATTCAGATTGGTGCTGCCTCCAACAAACAATATCTCGGTTTCGTATTGCTCTTTCTGGAAATTGAAATGCCGGGTTGAAAGCACCTGTTTAAGAGTTCCCTTATGAATGGTTTTAATAAGGTCACGGGTTACAGGAATGTGTTTGCTCGAAGACTCTGATGTTCCCGAGCTTAGTGCAAAGTACTTTATCTTACCTGGCCAGCACACATCGCGCTCGCCTTTAAGGGTGCGGTGCCACCATGCATCAAAAATGGTCTGGTAATCATAAACAGGCACTTTTTGCTGAAAGGTTTTAACCGGATCGTCCATCAGCGACATTTGCGAAAACCCAAACTGTGCACCAAAATCAGTGAATTGCGCTTTGGAAAGAAGTTTTCGCAATTGTTTTACCTGCTGGCGGTATATGTTTTTGCGGGCTGGTATCCGCGAACGGATGCCTATTGCACCTTTAATGATTGAGCCAAGTATCGGCATTGTTTTTCTCTTTTCTGTACTTCACAGCAAATGTGTTTTTTCACATTGCCCGATCGTTTTTTATTTCAGATACCTAAAATCCTGATTGGCCTTTATCGACTTGAGCGAGGCTGCGATAAGCTTGATGACCTCTTCCACATCCTGTTTGTTTACGCTCTCTACCGTTGTGTGCATGTATCGCAGTGGAAGCGAGATCAGTGCACTGGGGGTACCGTCGTTGGCAAATGCAAAGGCATCGGTATCGGTACCGGTAACTCTTGATACGGCTTCGCGCTGAAACGGGATTTTTTCTTTTTTGGCAGTTTCAATTATCAGTTTTAGTAAATTGTTTTGTACGGCCGGGCCGTATGCCAGAACAGGGCCTCTGCCACAGGCAATGTCACCACTGGTTATCTTGTTCATCATGGGGCTCTGCGTGTCATGGCATACATCCGTTACAATAGCCACATGAGGCTTAATTCTTCTTGCAATCATGGTGGCCCCATTTAATCCCACTTCTTCCTGTACCGAGTTTACGATATAGAGCCCAAAGGGTAAACGAATCCGCCGTTCCTTAAGCAGACGCGCCACTTCAGCAATCATAAAGCCACCCATCCGGTTATCAAGCGCCCGCCCAACATAGTAGCGGCTGTTAAGCTCCATGAGCTCATCCGGGTATGTAACAACGCAGCCCACGTGAACTCCCAGCTCCTCCACCTCTTTGTCTGATTTGCAACCCAGATCCAAAAATATGTTCTTCAGTGTTGGAGTTTCTTCTTTGCCGGGTTCCCTCACATGAATTGCCGGCCAGCCAAATACCGCAGGCACAATGCCTTTTTCGGTGTGAATATTTACCCGTTTGGAAGGCGCAATCTGGTGGTCGCTTCCGCCATTGCGGCGAAGGTAAACAAAGCCATCTTTAGTAATATAGTGCACAAACCAGCTTATCTCATCAGCATGAGCTTCAATTACTACCTTGTAAGCCGCTTTCGGATTTATTATTCCCACAGCTGTACCATAGTTGTCTACAAAATACTCATCAATGTATGGCTTGATATAATTGAGCCATATTTTCTGGCCGCTGCTTTCAAAACCGGTTGGCGATGCATTGTTTAAGTAGTCGTACAAAAACCTTACAGAAGCAGGTGCTAAGATGCTCTTATCCTTATGCTTTGATTTCGACATAATTTTAAAAGTTTAAGTGCCTAAGTTAACTGAAAAATCATGGAAATGAAAAAGATTTAAAAGCCAGTCATTAAGCCCTGTGCCACGGATAACTGAATTTGTCCGCTCACTCAAATGAGTTAAGGTGCAGGCAGTGAGCAGTTAAAAATGTAAGTATTCCCGAATGGGTTAGGTAAACAGGCTTGTTGACATTTATGGAAAGATTATAGTGTGTTTATTGTTTGTTTTTCTTCGATCTGGCCTGACTGTTTTTCCAGGTTTTAAAAATATCCTGCTGTGCAGGCCTGAATGCGGGCATGCGACGCAAAGGCTCGCAGGGCTTTAGCGTTGCATGGCAGTCCGCCGGCAGTTGCTGGTACAGGGCAGTTCCTTTGGTTTTCCATTCAATCATCTCTTCGCTCACATCTTTTATTACCCTGGCAGGGTTGCCAACCACCACTTTTCTTTTCTCAACAATCATTTCCGCAGGCACAAAACTAAGAGCCCCCACAATACACTCGTCACCAATTTCGGCATTGTCCATAATCACACTATTCATGCCTATGAGGCAGTTCTTACCAAGTGTTGCACCGTGTATAACTGCGCCATGACCAACGTGTGCGCCTTCTTTCAGCAGTACGGTTGTGCCCGGGAACATATGGACTGTACAGTTTTCCTGTACGTTGCAGCCGTCCTCAATCATGATCATCCCCCAGTCGCCCCGAATGGCTGCGCCCGGCCCTATATATACATTTTTTCCAATCACCACATTTCCTGTAACAGTGGCGTTTGGATGTATAAAGGCGGTTTTGTCCACCACCGGTTTGTAACCATTAAATTCAAAAACATTAGCCATTCTGATTGCGTATTGATGAGGTGAAATTAAAACAATAAACAGGGACATCAAAAAAGGGCGTAGGAACTTAAACAAATGACAAGAGGAACCCATATTCCTGCATATCGGTAAAACAGAAAACGAATTTTTTCTCTTGTTTTCAACCCGAAAACCTTGCCATTACTGTGGTTTATTAAAAATAAAATTAGCTACAAAACGTAGCAAGACATAGCTATTAAGTGTAGTAATTTTGTGATGTAAATAAAGAGAAAATGAAAAATCAGGCATTATCAGGCAATCCCTCAACATTTCAGGAATGGGCCAGTTTTTTAAGTGTGCTAAATGGCAGTAAAAACTCTGACAAGCCTCTGCTTAAAAAAACAGAGTCGCCTTACAGGATGGTTTTCCATCTTGAAAAGCAACTTGTTTCAAAGTAATAGTAGTTTAACGTAAGGTTTTCAGACGATGATTTCGTCCAGCTCCTTATTAAAGAATTTGTACTCCATAACCCCCTGGCTCATAACGGGCTCAACTTTAACCCACTGCTTATATTCAAAATACCACTTCCACTGCATGCTCCTGAATAGCCCGCCTTTTTTAATATAAGCCTCTATGTAAGGATTTACGTTTAATGTAACATTCTTATGGTTCTGTTCTTTGATAATATAGCGTAAGGTGTTTTCGATCTGGTCTGTAAACAATATACTGGGCTGCACTTGTCCTGTTCCACCACAGCTGGGGCAAGTTTCTAAAACCTCCACGTTTACTTCAGGGCGAAGTCTTTGACGGGTAATTTGAATAAGACCGAATTTACTTGGAGGCAGGATATTATGCTTGGCGCGGTCGCGCTTCATTTCATCCTTAAGCTTATCAAACAATAGCTTACGGTTTTCGGCGCTGTGCATGTCAATAAAGTCCACTACAATTATGCCGCCCATATCGCGTAGCTTTAGTTGCCGGGCCACTTCGGCTGCTGCCTCCAGATTTACTTCAAGAGCGTTTTCCTCCTGCGTATTGTCGCTTTTTGCACGGTTACCGCTGTTTACATCAAATACATGCAAGGCCTCGGTGTGTTCAATTACCAGATAGGCCCCGCTTTTCATATGCACGGTTTTACCAAACAGACTTTTTATTTGTTTTTCGATGCCAAACGCATCAAAAATGGGAACCTTGCCGGTATAAAGTTTTAAAATATCTATTTTATGAGGGGCAATTGTTTTTATGTACGACTTAAGATCTTCATACACGGCGTTATCATTAACGTGAATGGCATTAAAGGTCTCGTTTAGAAAGTCACGCAAAATGGCATTGGTTCTGTCTACTTCGCCAAGCACCCTTACCGGGGGTTGGGAGTTTTTAAGCGCCTTAAAACATTCGTCCCAGCGACGAATAAGATCGTTCAGATCGTTTTCGAGGTCGGTAACCGATTTACTTTCGGCCACTGTGCGCACAATTACACCAAAGTTTTTTGGCTTAATTTTTTGCATTAGCTCTTTCAGCCTGCTCTTTTCCTCATAGTTCCTGATTTTTGAGGAAACCGAAATTTTTTCTGAAAACGGAATGAGTACTAGGTAGCGGCCGGCCAGGCTTATCTCGGTTGTGATTCTTGGGCCTTTGGCACTTATTGGCTCCTTGGCAACCTGTACAAGCAGGTTTTGGCCCGATTTAATAATGTCGTTTATTTTGCCGTCCTTCTTAATGTCGGATTCCGGCTTAAAATACATAAGGTTACTGACGTTTTGCTTACCATTCTGACTTTGTTCCACGTATTTAATTAGGGAAAGGGCCTGTGGCCCAAGGTCGAGATAATGAAGAAAAGCATCTTTCTCGTAGCCCACATCCACGAATGCGGCATTGAGGCCGGTCATAACCTTCTTAGCCTTTCCGAGGTAAATATCGCCTACTGAAAACCTGGAGTTGTTTTTTTCACGGTGCAACTCCACAAGGCGCTTGTCATTAAGCAGGGCAATAATTACTTCATTAGGCGTGGAATTGATAATTAATTCTTGGTTCACGCGATGAATATTTTTGATTAAACATACCCCGGTAATAATCCGCATTACCGCATGTTAATACAAGGCCCAATGAGCCTTGTACGCACGCCTGCTGTAATACCTGGATATTGCGGGAAAAACCTGAAACCGATGGGATTGTAAAAGACACTACCAGGG
>CALMNJ010000448.1 GCA_937868675.1 uncultured Bacteroidota bacterium
CTGGACGATATTGTTGTGAGCGATTATTGCACAACGCCCACAACTCCTACCATCGTCTCTTCCTCACAGCAAGTCAATGTTTGTCCAGGAAGCGCAGTTTCATTGAGTGTAAGTTCTACCGGTACCATTAACTGGTATGCCTCCCAAACATCCACCGTGAGTCTGGCCACTGGCAGCGTATTTACCACCCCTACGCTCACCTCAGGAAGTTATTTATATTTTGCTTCCGGAACCAATACCTGTGCAGAGGGCTCAAGGATAGGCATTGGGGTAAACGTAAATAATCTTACGGTATTGAGCTCCCTGGGTAATGGGTCGGCATGTGCCGGTAACTCTGTTGCTTTAACCGCTACACTCTCGCCATTTAATATCGGAAGTGGCTCTTCGGGTTCAGTTAATATTACGGGTTTGGCATATACTGACTCCGTAAAATCGGCCGTTGTAGGCACAAATACAACAGGGCTTAACACCAAACTTAGGGTAGCCAACACAACAGGGTTTAAAGTCGGGGACGAGGTGCTTATAATCACAATGCAAGATCCAAATACCAGCGGTAATCTGGTTGGCAGACACGAGTTCAATTATATATCTTCCATTTCGGCAGATACCCTGCGTTTTCGAAGTGTACTCTCAAGTACTTATAATGCCACATCCATTGTCCATCAGGTGGTAAAGGTGCCGCATTACTCGGATGTTAATATAAGCAGTGGCGGATTCTTAACCTGTAGCGCATGGAATGGGTCAACCGGAGGCATTATTTGTTTCAGGGCCTCCGGAACCGTAAACATAAACAGTGGTGGTGCAATTAGTGCCGACGGTAATGGCTACAGGTCTTCGGCGCAACGAAGCCAATATTATAACAATGCAGATGGCGCACAGGGCGAAGGTATTTATGGTACAGGCTACGCTGGAAGTGGGGCTTATGGATCTTCAGGTAACAACAGTAGCCCCGGACTCAATTCCAATGGAAATGGTGGCGGCGGCGGCACGGGTACTCAGGATTCGGGCGGCGGCGGAGGAGGAGGAAATGGCACAACAGGTGTGGCAGGAGGCACTTACGGTTTTCACAATGGCGGCGCGGCGGGCAGCACTACCGGAAGCAATGACCTAACTTACCTATACATGGGAGGAGCCGGTGGTGAAGGCGGTGCCGACGAGGATGGAGGTTATCCGGGTGCCGGGGGTAACGGTGGCGGAATTGTTTTATGCTACGCCAATGCCATCGTCATAAATGGTATAGTTAGTGCTAATGGGAGCTCAGGTAATAATGGCGGTGGCGGAGGAGGATGTGGCATGGCCGGCGGAGGCGGTGGCGCAGGGGGGTCCATAAAACTACTCGCAAATAGTGTTTCCGGATCGCCGGTATATATCAGTGCAGTTGGAGGTGCAGCGGGTTTTAATAATGGTTGCGGAGCATTTGGTGGCGCTGGCGGAGATGGCAGAATAAGGCTTGATTTTAATTCAGGTGCGGTTTCTTCAAACCCTTCGGCATACACAAGCTCATTTTCAGTGTTGGGTGGATTTGGGTTTACCTGGTCTAATGCGTCAACATCCCAAAGCATTTCGGTAAACCCAACAGTCACTTCAGTATATAATGTAACCATAACTTCAGGAAGCAGTTGTGTAGGTTCAACCGCATCGGTGACTATTCCGGTTATTCAAAACCCTACTTTAAGTATTAGTGGTAACACAAGTGTTTGTGTTGGTAGCCCAGTCACTCTAAGTGTTTCGGGAGCAGCCACTTACACATGGGACAACTCAAGCAATACTTCAAGTATTGTGGTAACACCAAGTACTAATACCTCGTACAGCGTTGTTGGAACAGAAACGACTGGGTGTAGTAGTAGCAAAACATTTACAATTGCTGCAATTGCTTTACCGGTATTATCTGCCAATGCATCATCTTTTGCTATTTGTTCAGGTCAATCCATAACCCTTACAGGCAGTGGCGCCGACACTTATACATGGACAGCATCGGTGGGTACCGCCACAAATGGCGTGGCCTTCTCCCCTTCTGCTACGGCCAATTACTCTGTAATTGGAACCAACACCTTAACGGGTTGTACCAGCACCAACAATGCGGTGGTAACGGTAACGGCGAATCCTCTGCCAGTGGTGAGTGCTACTGCGAGTTTTTCGGTAATATGTAACACCCAAACTATTGCTGTAACCGGTAGCGGCGCCGACAGCTATACCTGGGCGGCATCCGTTGGCAGTCATCCCACTAACGGAATCGCTTTCTCCCCAACCGCTACAGCCAACTACACCGTGGTAGGAACCAACACACTTACCGGTTGTACCAGCACCAACAATGCGGTGGTAACG
>CALMNJ010000449.1 GCA_937868675.1 uncultured Bacteroidota bacterium
TTTTCAAAAAATAATATTAAAGAAAAAAAGTTTAAAAAACAGTTTGAGAAAAATCATCGTCTCCCCACGAATGCTCCGAGTTTTGACCAAATGTAACCAGGTACGGAATGTTTTCTTGTCCCGAAGGTACTTCCTGCGCCTGCAAACAGACTGTTGCCGCAAACATAAGAAACGACAAAAAAGCAGGGAATGTTTTTTTATTTGCCATTGTCGGTACCTCCTTCAAAATTTTGTCTCACTTCGAGCGACCTGTAAAGGATAATTTTTTCTTTTACGCCCGTTGTGTTGTTTTTTGTAATAACACCAAGCTGCACTTTAAAATCACCGAGTTTAGTATAGGTGTGTTTCAGTTTTCTACCGGTATCCATGGTGCCATCGCCAAAGTCCCAGATGTATTCAACAACCGAGGATCCGTAAAATGTTGGTTCGGGCACTTCAAAATTTTCAGGAAGATATTGGTGCATATGCCTGGTACGAAGGTTGAATTTAACAGGCGCCTCGCCCACATAAACAGTCAGGGTTGTGTCTGCTTTTCTCACAAAGCCCGTTGCCTTATCGCGAATACTCAGCACCACTTTATGTTCGCCGCCTGATTTGTAGCAATGCAACACTCTGAGACCGTCCTTTACGGTGCCATCTTTAAAATCCCAAAGATAAACCATTGGTGCGGCAAGGGTATCCAGTGATTCGGTTGCATCCAGCTCCACACAAGCGGTACCGGCATCAAGATCGTAAGTCTGGAAGTAAGCAGTGCTGTCAAAATAAGCCCTGAAAGTAGATTCATATTCCCGCGTGTTAGCATCACCTTCAAGCCGGTTAATGCGGGTGTAAATCGCGAATGCCTCTTTTATATGGCCAGACAGGCGCGCTGCATTGGCGTAGTCAGAATACTGTGGCACTGCATGATAGAGCGTATCGTTGAAGTATTCGGAAAAATATGTGTAGGCTGGCAACCAGCTTTGAAGCTGGTAATTGCAGTCGGCCATTTTCAGCAACAGATTCTTGTCTTTTTTACTTTGAGTGGAGTATATATCCTGATACGCGTGATAGGCTTCCACATAGCGCTTTTCAAAATAAAGCACATCCGCTGCCTTTAATTTTTTCGACTGGGCACTTATTGCTGTGGTTAACGCAATCAAAAAAACAGATAGTATGTGTGCCGACTTTATAGAATTGCCTATTACCCGCATAGCTGCGATACTGAGGACTGCGAAATTAAGTAAAATAAGCTCTTTTGCAAATAATAATGCGACGCATAGCACCCACAGCTACCTTAAAATATTTATTTTTACCAATAGTAATGTACAAGCTATTTAGCTTATTCTGGCGCTATAACCTTCCACGCTGGTTCATTCTTGTGATTGATACCTTTATCTGCGCTTTTGCACTGGGCCTGGCTTTTGTTATTCGATTTGATTTTAATACCATCCCCGCTGCCGATGCCCGCAACATGCCCTATGATTTTGCGGTAGTGCTGGGTATCCGCGTTTTATCATTTGCCATTTCAAAAACATACAAAGGCGTGGTGCGCTACACCAGCTCGCGCGACACGGGGCGCATATCCATCGTTATTCTGGCAGGCAGCGGACTTGTTTTTGTGCTCAACCTTATTTCGCTTTATGTTGTTTTTGGTTTTTATTTCATACCCAATTCCATTCTTATAATAGATGCACTGGTTTCGCTCTTTATGCTTATCTCGTCGCGCCTAATGGTAAAAGCACTGTACTCCGAAATCAAGAACCCCGACCGTGAAAAAATGAACGTTATTATTTACGGTGCCGGCGAAGCGGGAATTATTACAAAACGTACGCTTGACCGCGATGCCGCCATTAAGTATAAAGTCACCGGGTTTATTGACGACGACGAGAAAAAACACGGCCGCAGCCTGGAAGGAGTGTTTATTTATGCGCCATCAAAATTGCCCGAACTTATCCGTGAAAGTGGAACCGAATTTGTGATCATATCCATTCAAAAAATATCAAACCGTAAAAAGAATGAAATTGCCAACGTTTGCCTGGCCCATAACGCGCGGGTATTGAATGTGCCACCCGTAAGCAAATGGATTAATGGTGAGTTGAGTTTTAACCAGATCAAAAGTATCCGAATAGAAGATTTGCTTGAACGCGATCCGATAAAGCTGGATACGGATATTATCGAGGCTCAGCTGAAAGGTAAAGTCATTCTGATAACCGGCGCTGCAGGAAGTATTGGCAGCGAACTGGCGCGTCAGTGTGCGCGGTTCGGTCCAAATACGTTATATATGTTGGATCAGGCCGAAAGCCCTTTGCACGAATTGGAGCTGGAGTTCGGCGATCTTGAAAACAAACCGCGTTTTGAAGTGGTGATGGCTGATGTGCGAAACGAAGACAGGATGCGCAAAGTGTTTGCCACGTTCAGGCCACACATCGTTTTTCATGCGGCCGCATACAAGCATGTGCCTATGATGGAAAACAACCCTTCGGAGTCAATACTTACGAACGTGCTCGGAACAAAAGTAGTTGCCGACCTTTCCAACGAGTTTGGCGTTGAACGTTTTGTTTTTGTAAGTACCGACAAGGCGGTGAATCCAACCAGCGTAATGGGGGCCAGCAAACGCATTGCCGAAATTTACATACAAAGCCTCGGGAAAACTTCAGGCACAAAATTTATTACAACGCGTTTTGGCAACGTGCTGGGCTCAAATGGTTCGGTAATACCGCGGTTCAAAAAACAAATAGAACAGGGCGGACCGGTAACCATTACACATCCCGATATAACGCGTTATTTTATGACCATCCCGGAAGCTAGTCAGTTGGTGCTGGAAGCCGCAGCCATGGGCAAGGGTGGTGAGATCTTTGTGTTCAACATGGGCGAGTCGGTTAAAATCCTTGATCTTGCCCGGAAAATGATACAGTTGCTGGGGATGCAGGAAGGAAAAGACATACAAATTGAATACACCGGTTTACGCCCCGGCGAAAAACTGTACGAGGAACTATTGGCAAACAACGAAAACACATTACCAACTCATCACAGTCAGATATTAATTGGCAAGGTTCGTGAATATGAATATGCCGAGGTTAAGGTGTTTATCGAGGAATTGATCCGCTCATTTGAAACCCAAAATAACGAACTTATTGTTCAGCGGATGAAGGATCTTGTGCCGGAATTTAAGAGCAACAACTCTGTGTTTCAAAAACTCGATTCATGAAACGATATTTATTATTTATACCTGTTTTATTGGCTGGCCTCACGATAAGGGCCCAACCAAAATCACCAGCACTGGTGGTTGGCATAGTGGTTGACCAGATGCGTAACGATTATATTTACAGATACTGGAACCGATTCGGAAAAGGGGGCTTTAAACGGCTTGTAAGCCAGGGATATTATTTCAGGAATGCCCATTATAATTACGTCCCCACTTACACCGGCCCGGGCCATTCCAGTATTTATACAGGAGCCACCCCGCGAACGCATGGCATTATTGCCAACGAATGGTATGTTCGGGGAAGCGCAACGCTCCAATACTGCGTTTCCGATACACTGGTAAAAACAGTGGGCGCCGAAAATAAAAGCGGAAAAATGTCGCCACGGAACCAACTTAGCAGCACAATTGGCGACGAAATAAAAATGAGCAGTAACCAAAAGGCAAAGGTTTTTGGCGTTTCGCTCAAAGACCGGAGCGCCATTCTCCCTGCCGGTCATGCGGCCAACGCTGCTTTTTGGTTCGACGATGAAAGTGGCAACTTTGTGTCGTCAACCTGGTATCTGAATGAGCTGCCGCAGTGGTTAAAAGATTTTAATGCAAAACAACTTCCTGAACAATACCTTAAACAGGGATGGAGCCCACTTTATCCGCTGTCTTCCTATACAACTTCTATTGCCGACGATAACGACTACGAAGCCGTACCGAGTAAAAAGGAAAAACCGGTTTTTCCGTACGACTATAAAACATTTATTGAAAAGAAAAGCTGGGGAATAATTAAGTCAACCCCATTTGGCAATACCATTGTAAAAGAAATGGCGGAGGAGTGCATTTTGAAAGAAGCGCTCGGTAAGGATGAAATAACCGACCTTTTTTCAGTGAGTTTTTCAAGCACGGATTATGTGGCCCATTCGTATGGCCCGCGCTCCGTTGAAACGGAGGATATATACTTAAGACTGGATCATGACATTGAGGAGTTTCTGAGATTTCTTGACAAGGAAATCGGGAAAGACAACTACATTGTTTTTCTCACCGCCGATCATGGCGGGGCTGATGTGCCTCACCATCTTACGGATAATAAAATACCAGCCGGTTATTTGCGTGACTACAAACTTCAGAAACAACTGCGCGCATACTGCGCGCAAACCTTTGGCGATAGTGCTATTATTGCGAACGTAAGCAATGAGCAGGTATATCTTAACGAAAGTCGGGCAGAAGCAACCGGAAAAAACAAAATGCAGCTTTCAGAAAAAATAGCGGAATATCTGACATCAATACCGGGTATTGCCGAGGCCTACCCGTCGTCGCTGATGAAGTGGATGTCATATAGTGAGCGTGATTTGAGTGCACTTGTGCAAAAGGGGTATAATCACAAGCTCAGCGGCGATGTGTGCTTTATATACCAACCGGCCTGGATGGACTTTAGCGCTAAAGGAACAACCCATGGGAGCGC
>CALMNJ010000450.1 GCA_937868675.1 uncultured Bacteroidota bacterium
GTCTCGAAAAGTAATTAGGTGTGTTTTATGGATGTTTGAAATAACTCACGCACTGTTGCAGAGGTTCTGGCATTAACTTTTGAAATATGAGAAGTAAATTTTTAACTCTTGCATCTCTGATTATTGCCTTTGCATCATTTGCTCAGGATAGTCTTACCGTTTCAGCTCCCGATTCATCACAAGTACAAAGCTTCGAATATCAGGGAGGAAGCATTGAGCTTTCGGGTAATCTCGGAAAAATACAAGTGCCGCCCGGCTTTAAATACCTCGACCAAAAGCAGTCCGAATATGTTGTGGTTGAACTGTGGGGAAACCCGAAGAGTGAAGGAATGACGTTGGGAATGATCCTGCCCGAAAATCAGGATGTACTTGACAGCGCCGGGTATGTGTTTAACATCGAGTACAATGAAATTGGTTACGTAAAAGATGATGATGCTGACGACATTGATTACGATGAGTTGCTGGAAGAAATAAAAAAGGACATTAGCGAGGAGAGCAAAGAAAGAGTAAAAATGGGCCTTGGCGCAGTTTCAATGGTTGGCTGGGCGACAAAACCTTTTTACGATGATGATAAAAAAGTGCTTTACTGGGCCAAGGAATTAAAATTTGAAGACAACAAAATCAATACACTCAACTACAATGTGAGGATACTTGGGCGCAAGGGCGTAATGGTTCTGAATGCCATCGCGAATATGCCTGAACTGCCAAAGGTTCAAAAGGACATTGATAAAGTTCTTGACATGGTTAAATTTAACGAAGGCTACAAATACGAAAATTACGATTCCTCGGTAGATAAGGTAGCGGCCTGGACAATAGGCGGGCTTATTGCCGGCAAGGTGCTTGCCAAAGTCGGGTTTTTCGCCATTATTCTGAAGTTCGGAAAATTCATCATACTGGCCATTGCCGCATTTATTGGGTTGTTGTGGAAACGAATCAGGGGACGGAAAAATAAAACAGAACAATCAACTACGCCAGCCCCTGCCGCAGGCACGCCACCACCATTGACCCAGGAGCCGCCGCCCGAACAAACGAATAACACTTCTCAGGAAGACAGCAATAATCCTCCGCCAGGCGCGGGATAACACAGAACATGGAACTATTACCCATAGCACAAACATTAGCTGACAGCAAACAATTTCTGAACGAACCACTCTGCGCCGAAACGCTCGAAATGACCGTCAATTATTTCGGAACGATAGGTTATGATCCGCCATGGATTGGCTACTACGCCAGTGATGGCAGTCAGCTTGTGGGTAGTGCAGCGTTTAAGGGAAAACCGAAGAATGATACCGTTGAAATAGCGTATGGAGTTTTTGATCCTTTCAGGAACAAAGGCTATGGAGCCACTATATGCCGGCTTCTTGTAGAAAAGGCACTCCGCGAAAAACCAAATGTGAGGATAACGGCCCGAACGCTGCCGCAGGGAAATCATTCAACGAGGCTTCTTCTTAAAAACAATTTTCAATGGGCGGGTACGGTCAACGATCCTGACGACGGAGTTGTGTGGGAGTGGGTTTATCAGCGGAAGCCCGGAAGTTTTAATCTGCAACCGGTTTTAAAAGGAGAGCTGCTTACGCTTCGTCCACTTGAGCATTCTGATGCCGGGGCGCTTTATGAAATAGCCGCCGATCCACTGATGTGGGAACAGCATCCAGAAAAAGACCGTTACAAACCCGAAGTATTTGCCAGGTTTATGGAAAGTGCCCTGCACACACAATGTGCGCTGGCCGTGATTGATAACCTCAGCGGGCGGATAATCGGATGCTCTCGATATTATGGGTTAAACGAAATCAAAAAGGAAATAGTAATTGGCTACACGTTTCTTAAACGGGAATTTTGGGGGAGGCATTACAACACCGAGATGAAAAAACGGATGCTTAATCATGCCTTTACCAGCGTGGAAACGGTAACGTTTTCGATTGGCGAAAACAACATGCGCTCCCGCCGCGCGGTCGAAAAACTTGGAGCCCGGTTGCGCGAAACGACGGGAGGCTCCGTAGTATATGCACTGGAAAAAAACGATTGGCAGGCAAAAAATGAACCAGCTGTTTGAAGAAATAAGAGCTTGTAAATTATGCAGCCAGCATCTGCCGCTGGGTCCACGCCCTGTGTTTTCAGTAAGCGGCAAGAGTAAAATACTTGTCATTGGGCAGGCACCAGGAACCCGCGTTCATGCCTCCGGTGTTCCCTGGAACGACCCGAGCGGCAACGAACTGCGGCGCTGGCTGAATGTTGATCGCGAACTTTTTTATAATACACATCACTTCAGCATTATGCCTATGGGCTTTTGTTATCCGGGTAAAGGCGTTTCGGGCGATTTACCGCCACGACCCGAATGCGCCCCGCAGTGGCATTCTAAGCTCTGGGACATAATGAAAGGCGTTGAGCTCACGCTGCTCATTGGAAAATACGCCCACGATTATTATCTCGGCAGGAGAAGAAAAAAATCGCTCACCGAAAACATAAAGAGCTACCGGGAGTTTCTTCCGGATTACTTTCCACTGGTGCATCCATCGCCACGCAACAAACGATGGCATATAAACAATCCCTGGTTTAAACAGGAACTGGTGCCCGAGCTTCAAAACAAAGTACACCAGGTATTGCAATTAAAACATGAATCGCGAAACAGTATTTGAAGAAATTGCGGTTAAGGTAGCCGGGCATGACCTTGCCGTTGTGGATTATTTGTTTGATGAAGACCTTCTGGATGGGCTGTGCAACAGCATTCTTGCAAAGGTCGAAGCAGGAAGTATGAAAATGGCGGGCACTGGTAACCGGAACTATCACCAGGTAAATGATGCAGTAAGAAACGACCGGATCGAATGGCTGAGTGGCGATACGCAGGAGGCGAATGAAAAAAAATTTCTTCAGATAATCGGGGAGTTGAGCGAATACCTCAATCGCACCTGTTATGCCGGTATCCGAAGCAACGAGTTTCATTACGCCTGTTTCGAGAAGGGAGCATTTTACAAGCGGCATCTCGACAGATTTAAAAATGATGATGCCCGCAAACTGAGCGTGATTACGTATCTGAATAAAAACTGGAAGCCTGAATACGGGGGCGAACTTGCGGTATATTTGGGTGAAAAGGTGCAGAAGGTGATGCCGGTTTTTGGCACTACGGTTGTGTTCCGAAGCCATATTCTGGAACACGAGGTGTTGCCGGCCACCCAGCACAGGCTTAGTATAACCGGCTGGTTGCGCTGATCCGCTCATTCAGGGTGGAGATTGTTTTTTGTAACTTATTCTTTTTTTAACTTGCAGTAAACTAGTTTTATGGATCATAACGAATTACCCCAGTTAAGTGATGAAGCGGTGCGTGTACTTGGCGCCCTCATTGAAAAAAGCAAAACCACGCCCGATTATTACCCCATGTCGCTGAATGCAGTAACCGCTGCATGCAATCAAAAATCATCCAGGCATCCGGTTGTTGAATACGATGAGGAAACCGTTGTGATTGCACTCAATGCGTTGAAAGGACGCAGCCTTGTGGCGATGGCCGTTGGAGGCACCAGCCGTACAAACAAATACAAACATAATTTTTTAACCGTTTATCCGGTGACTGACGGCGAGCTTGCGGCGCTATGCCTTTTGTTTTTGCGCGGGCCGCTTACACCTGGCGAAATAAACTCAAACTCAGGCCGGCTTCACGAGTTTAGTTCGATTGAATCGGTGAACGAAGTCCTGGCCAAATTGGCGGCACATGAGCCTCCTTTTGTGAAAGAATTGCCAAAACGCTCCGGCCAAAAGGAGGCGCGGTTTACACATTTATTTGCCCCCGTAAACGAAAGTTTAGAACCGGCATTGGCTGTTGAGCCGGCCCGCCGCTCGGTAAGCGAGATGGAAACCCGACTCGAAGCCGTGGAGAAGGAACTTGCCGGGCTGAAAGAAAAAGTGGAGAAGCTGATCAAGGAATTGATGGGCTAAGCAAGAGGGGAGTAATCTTAATTACAGTGTGGCCCACCTTATTAGTGGGGTCATAGAACAGCAAAATATTGGAAACAGACAAAAACTATTCAGGACTTAGCCCCTGGCCCATAAGAGAACCAAAAAGATCTTTAAAGCTAACGCCTTCCATCAGTTTGTTTTTGCTCAGAAGAGAGTGTTCTGCCATGCCATGAAGCACAAATTCCATCATCACAAATTTTTCACTCTCACTAAGTTTAGGGTGATATTTTTGCACTAGCTCCTCTAGCCCGTCCACTACGCTTAAAGCAGAAGCATAAACCTTGTCGCTTTCGCTGTCAAGCAAATCAAGAATATTGTTTTGTGAGAACCAGCTGGCAATAACACTGTACTCGGAGTTTTCTTTTTTGCGTTTCAGCTTTGCGGGATCGGGGAACAGCTTTACAAAGTAGTTCCGCACGGCCATACTGATAAGGTTTTGAGCAATAACCGACGGGCCCTCCTGTTCGCCTTCGTACACCAGTTCAATTTTGCCGTTGATAGCCGGAATGGCGCCATACAAATCTCCGAGCCGCGCAAAGGTATAGGCTGCTTTGTTGGTGAGGAAACGAAGTTCTGCCGAACTCACAAGGCTTTCAAAGGCTGTGATAGTAAGGCGCGCACTTACGCCGCTTTTTGGATCCACATATTCGCTGGTGCGGGCCTCAACCGCAATTTGCTCAACAAGATCGGAAAGAAGCGGGCTGATTTTTATTTTTTTCTGCTCGTCACTAAGCTTCGCCTGATTTTGTGTAATGAGCTTCGACAGCTCAATGCTTTTGGGATAATGCGTAAGAATTTGTGAGCCTATACGGTCTTTAAGCGGCGTTACAATACTGCCACGATTGGTATAATCTTCCGGGTTGGCAGTGAAAACAAATTGCATATCGAGCGGAATGCGCAGATTGAAGCCGCGTATCTGAACGTCGCCCTCCTGTAAAATATTGAACAGGGCAACCTGCAGGCGGGCCTGAAGGTCGGGGAGTTCATTAATAACAAAAATGAAGCGGTTGCTGCGCGGCACAAGTCCGTAGTGGATCACTTTTTCATCAGCCAGCGAAAGTTTTAAATTGGCAGCCTTTATAGGGTCAAGGTCGCCAATAAGGTCGGCTACGCTCACATCGGGCGTTGCCAGCTTTTCGGCAAAACGTTCGCTGCGGTGAATCCAGTCAATGGGCGTTTCGTTTCCTTTTACGGCGATAAGTTCTTTTGCAAATGCCGAAACAGGTACCAGCGGATCGTCGTTGAGCGGGCTACCGGCCACCACCGGGATGTACTCATCAAGCAGGTTAACGAGTTGCCGTGCCATTTTGGTTTTGGCCTGTCCGCGCAATCCTAAAAATAAAATATTGTGACGGCTTAATATGGCGCGTTGCAATTCCGGTATAACGGTTTGCTCATATCCAAAAATATCCGTGAACATAGACTGCCCGTCGGCAAGGTGTTTCACCAGATTTTTTCGTAGCTCATCTTTGATGCCGAGCGGGGTGTATCCGTTTTGTTTTAATTCTCCTAATGTGTGTATGCCTGGTTTTGACATGGTTAAAGTTTTTTTCTCTTTTTGTTGGTGTAATCACGAAAAATCATTTCTCCTAATCCTTTCAGTCCGGTAAAGTATGCCTTCCCCTGATTGGCCTCGGTAAACTCATCAATAAATTCGCGAAGGTAATTATCGCGGGCCACCATAAATGTGGTGATGTCTATTTTGCTTCGCCGGCAGGCTGCGGCCAGGGTGAGGCACTTGTTCACGATGCGCCGGTCGAGGCCGAAGCTGTTCATATAATACTCACCGTTTTCTTTCAGGCACGAAGGCTTTCCATCGGTGATCATAAACACCTGTTTGTTGCTGGCCTTTTTTTTGCGAAGGATGGACATGGCCAACTCAAGGCCGGCCACCGTGTTGGTATGATAGGGGCCAACCTGAAGATAGGGAAGGTCCTTGAGTTGAATGGGCCAGGCATCGTTGCCAAATACAATAATATCCAGACTGTCTTTGGGGTACGTACGTTTTATCATTTCGGCGAGGGCCATGGCCACCATTTTTGCGGGAGTGATACGGTCTTCGCCATATAAAATCATGCTGTGGCTGATATCAATCATCAACACGGTGGCCGTTTGTGTTTTAAACTCCTGCTCACCCACCAGTAGATCGTTTTCGGTAAGTTTAAAATCGTCCAGGCCGTGATTGATCTGCGCCTGCTTCATGGATTCAACCATGGCGATGCTTTGAGGAGAGTCGCCAAACTCAAATGGCCTTAAATCGGAGCTTGTTTCTTCGCCGCTTTTGCCACTGAACTTGGTGACATGATTGCCGGCCGCACCTTTTTTCAGTTTGCCGAAAATAAGCTCAAGCGCGCTGCTGCGAATGGCCTGTTCGGTTTTTGGAGTAATGATAAGCCCCCCGCTGCCATCGTTTTTTTCGCGCAGGTAGCCCAGCTTTTTAAGATCATTTATAAAATCTTGAAACGTGTAATCTTCGTCGGTTAACTCATATTCCTTGTCCAGCTCACGCAGCCAGTCAAGCGCTTCATTTACATCGCCACTGGTGTGCGTAATCAGTTGTTTGAACAGCCTGAACAGATCTTCGAAGCGGGATGGTTTAGTGGCTGTGTAATTTCTGAAGCGGTAACCAGGCATAACGAATTGGATGCATAAATATGGAAATAATTAATGCATTCTAATGTTAATAAAAACGAATTAGAGCTCCGGCTTTCAGCGTACCGGTACGTCCGAAAACTGCCCGGTGACAGTGGTTACTACCGTTCCGGAAAAGGCCGCTGTAAGAGTTCCCGACAGTTTGCTGCCGGAAGATGAAAGGGTCACTGTTCCGGAGCCTGCGCTGTAACTGGTACCGTTTTTTATGAGTGTGAGCGCGTTACCTGTGGCCGATGAAATGGTATAGGTTCCTGCCGCCAGGCTCCCGAGATTAATTTCCATAGAATTGCTGGCTCCGCCTTTGTAGGCGTAAATACTGGTATAACTTGCATAGGCGCGGGTAGAGTCGGAAGTAAAGGAGGTGTTGCCGTTCACTGTCCAGCTAAAGCTACCCGAAGAGGCAGGCGTGGTGTTTGTGGTTTCAACAGGTTCCGGGTCGTCCTTTTTGCAGGAGTAAAGAATTGCAAAAACCGCGCAACAGATGGCAACAAATTTTAATTTTGTAAACATGGTGCAGGCGCTAAGTTATAAAAAACAGACCTGATTTTGTGGAATTGTTTTTAAGCGGGCATCCCAATATTAAAACGCATGAAAAGCTTGAAATGCAGTATCGCTGTAGGGTTATTGTTTTCTCAATGCATCCTGGCGCAGAAAAACGAAAAAACAATTCTTTCTTCGCAAGGCACTAAGGGAAGTTCGCAGAAAGAATTAGTATATAACATCAGCGGAAAAATAACGCAAACCCACTCATACTGTGGCGGCGCGGCGCCATCGGAAGAAATGCTGAAAGAGTACAGCAATCCTAAACCTTACAAAGGCAAGACGCTATATGTGAGGCCGGGGAGCACTAACAATGTAAAGCAGCCCGTATTGCTTAAATTCGTTGCCGACTCGGCCGGGAAGTTTTCGTTTCAATTAAAGCCGGGCACGTATGCCATTATTCAGGCGGAGCAGGTTAAAGAACTTAATGTAAAAAATTTACCGGTGGGTAATGCCGTTCAGGCTGATCAGGAATGTTTAAAAGCCTGGTGGAAAAAACCGTATTATCTTCTTGTTGTAAAGGATAAAAAAATAAGCGGATTAAATTTTAATTTTCATCACCCCTGTTTTATTACAAGCGATGTGCCCTGCCTCCAATATATGGGGCCCATGCCACCGTGAGTGGCGACTAACGCTGGTATTTCCAGTTGCGGTTTTTGCCTTCGCTGAGCCATTCAAGGGTTGTAGCCAGGCGTTTGTTCCGTGTCTCTTCGGTTTTCGCTTCGGTTATCCACGTGATATATTCCTTTCGGTGACTTGGAGCAAATTCGTTGAATGTTTTTTCGGCCTTTTTGTTTTTTGAAAGGGCTTTTCTGAAATAATCCGGAACTTCGATTTCCTTTTTTGCCTCAGGCTTCGGTTTTTCAATTTTTATTCCTGCTTCGTTAAGCCGCATGGCTTCTTTAATATAGGCCACTATTACTTTGTCCTTGGGAAGATCTTTGAGCGTGGTAATACGACCAAGGTGCCCCATCGAAACCTCTGTTTTTGCATTGGCTGCCAGCTCCGGGGCGTTTTTCATCAGGGAGGCTTTCCAGAATCCGATGGCGCAATGTTGTTTAAAAGAAGCCATGCTGCACATAGGGCCACCCAGGTAGTCAAAATGCGGAAAGCCCCATTTAATTAACTCCTGTACTTCGGGACAGGTGATATGAACCAGCTCCCTGAAATGGTTAAGTATCGGCTTAGCAAAGTCGGCAGCCTTGTTTATATAAGCGTCAACTTTCGGTTCTTTTTTCGGCATGATAAATAAAACGAAGTTACAACATTTCAGGTAAGCAACGTTTCGGCCTCACTGACGTGGCGATGAATAACGTTAACAAGTTTTGCTTTTTCGCGACCATTATACTGCAAAATGGCAAAAAAATCACCTTTGTTAAGGGTATTGTCAATAATAAAGTTCGAGGGGTTGAACTCAAGCGGGAGTACAATATACCGTGCTTTATTATCGTGAATTCCCGCTTCGCTCAATACGCGATTTTTTTCCTCGCGCGAAAATTCAGGTAAAAAAGAAAAGGCCTTAGGCTTTACTTTAAAATGAAGGTAATAATCCAGAGCTATAAACTGTCTTAGCAACCCGTCGTTTGGATAATGCTCGGAGCAGTAACTCCATAGAACATTAAAAACATCGTCGAAAGAATAGTGATGGTAACTGTGGAATTTGCCAAAATGGATACCTAGCCCTGATAAGAAATCGAAACTACCGTATAGTGGAGTGATGTATTTGAGCGTGTTTAAGGCCTTGCCGCTGTTCCAGTAAATTTCGAGTGCGTGTTCAAGCCGGGTTATTTTGTCAAGTTCTTCCTGAGAAAGGTAATTGCTTTGTATGATCTGATAAGGGGGATTTTTTTGAAAAACAAAACCATGTTTATTATGCTTGTCGCGAACCGGCGTGCCTTTTAAAAATTTAAGGAAGCCTAATTGTAATTCGGGGGCGAAAAGCTTAAATACTTCTTCAAAACTATTCTTTATGTCGGCCCAATAATCCAAGGGCAGGCCCACAATAAGGTCGAGGTGCATTTCCACTTTATGCTGAAGCGACCTGATGATTGCTTTCGTTTTTTCGAAATTCTGTTTGCGGCTTACTTCCAGATTGGCTTGTTGGTTCACTGTTTGGATGCCTATTTCAAAACGAAACAGATTTTTTGGCACATGTTCGTTGATGAAATGAATAATATCAGGATGCAGTATATCGGCAGTAATTTCAAACTGAAAAACATTACCGGGCCGGTGATGCGCCAGAATGAATTTAAAAATATCCAGTGTAAAATCCCGCTTGATATTAAAAGTGCGGTCCAGAAATTTAATAACGCGGCCATGTTGCATCATGTGCCGCAGAGTCGCCTTAATGGTGGCATCAGGAAGATAACGAACCTTGTTGTCAAGGCTGGCAAGACAAAACTCACATTTATACGGGCAGCCGCGAGAGGTTTCTAGGTATAATACTTTGTTGGCAAGTTCTTCAGGCGTGTCGCTTTCGTATGGCATAATGTGTTCGAGTTGTTTCGTGTCAAACACAGGCGGCGGCGGATTTACAGTTACCTTGCCATTGTCTTTGCTTACGAGCCCGGGTACATGTTGCACGTTGGGGAACGATAGAAGAAATTCGGAGAATGGGATCTCGCCTTCTCCGGCAATAATGTAGTCAACTTCCGGCAGCGCTATGACGTTTTCATATTCGTAACTTACTTCTGGCCCGCCTAATAATATCTTAATATTGGGATTGAGTGATTTTATTTTTGCAGCCACCCCAAGCGTTTGTGTTATGTTCCAGATGTAGCAGCTAAAAGCCACAACATCAAACGAGGAGCAAAATACAGCAACTCTGTCCTGATCTTCCTTTATTGTAAATTCTTTCCATTGCAGCCCTTCGTGCTGTTTGTTGAGCTGATAGAGCAGGCGGATTGCCAGATTGGTGTGAATGTATTTTGCGTTAAGTGTGGTAAGGAGAACGTTCATGAACCGGCTTTAAATCAGGGCTATCACAGTAACAAAAAGTAAAAATTTATAGGCGACCAGAAAAACAAAAAGTTGTGTAACACTAAAAATAGCAGCCGAAACACCTGACATGATGGTGGAGGTAGAGTAGAATTTTTTGAAGGCAACCAGCGAATAGGTAAACTGAATAATAAGCGCTATACTTATCATGTTTTCCTCTGATGTTAAGATCTGGCCTCCTTGCCCAAAAACACCCAAAATGGCCCCCTGAAGTAAAGGCAGAATAAGAAATAAAATAAGAAGAAACATTGAGCTGATTTCGGCTGAGAGGATAAAATGGTCAAAAAAGTACCGGTGCTGTTGCCGGAACATGATAAAAAGCAAAACAGCGCAGATGGGGAGCACCACCAGCAGCATCAGTTTGGAAACCTTTTCGGACTTTGCCTCAAATTTTATTTTTACTGCGTTAAAATCAAGGTTTCTCTTCTCCTGTTTCCACGTTACCATTCGTGCAGCCATATCTTTGTACAAATGCTGTCCCAAATGCCCTTCCAGGCTCATGTTAAGCCCCCTGAACATTGGAAACAGAAGATAAATAACAACCAGAAGAAAATAAAAAGATACAGGCTTAAAGTATTTTTTCCGAATACCAAGGCAATACTCATGCGCCATTTGTCCCGGATGCCTGAACATGGTGCGCAGCGTGGTAAAAAACTTTCCTTCAAAGTGTGTGAGAAAGTGGGCCATTTCTTCGAAAAGATGAAGCACCTTCTTGTCTTTGGCCTCATACACCTTTTCGCCGCATTGACTACAGTAACGGCCGTTCAGGGGCGCCGAGCAATGGAGACATGTATTGTTATTGGCCATATAGCAGAAAGCTAAAGATAGCAAATTTGCCTTTGTTGCGGGCTCAGGAAATGATAATAAAAGTGCATTAGTGATAAGGCCGGGCCTGCTTAAATAGAATGATTCGTTTGTTGTTTTTATCACGCATTATCTTAAACTCAACGTCCACCGCAAAGTTGCGGGGCAGGGTCAGGGGCCATATTTTGTATACCTTAAAAAAGTGTTGTTTGATGCTCTCCAGTTGCGCCGAAAGTTCTTTAAGTTCTTCGGTGCTGAGCAACGACGAGGATGGATTTAAACTGGAATAACAAATCCAATCGGCCGCATTCGAGCTGTTGTATAATTCAACAGCGCTATTGTCCATGTAGGTAATTACCTGTTCGCAAACAAGGCCGGGTTTGGGCGAAACAACTTCTTCTTCTCCTTTCTGCATATTCAAAACAAAACCAAAATCGTAGTTACGGTAAAGGTTTTTGGTAATGGCAACACCGTTTACCTCTTCATTGTCGAAGGCCTGATGAACTAAAACCGCCATGGCTACCGAACGCTCGTCAAAATTGAAGAACTTTCGCTCGCGGTAAGCACGCAGCAACCACAGGCTCGCCCAAACTTTTTTAATGGCCCCTTCAATCGTTTTTGAACTGTCTCCAAAATGGGCGCTGGTTGAGCTGTAGAGGCCCGCACCGTTAAAGTTATCTTCGTCCTCGCAATTGGAAGAAGAACGAAAACGGATTTTTGTTTTGCCAAAGGATGCGAGGCATTGTTTTGTAACAAGCGCTAAAAACGTGGTGTCGAGCGGGTGATTTTTAATACGGTAACGGATCAGTTTTAATAATTTAACAGCATTGCTATCGGCCAGTTTATCGAGTTTTGACACCAGGGTATCTGCACCGCTGGCGCTTGCATGTTGCACATAATAATAAAAAGGAATGGCAAATGCATTTTCGGGCGTGTAAAGTGGTTTGCCTTTGTGCTTTATTCTCTTAAGCTCGGCCAGATTGGCGACCTTCGAGCCGTACGTTTTTTTGTCTTTGTATTCAAGCCGGTTCAGATTTGCGACCGTTCGCGTAATGGTATCTGATTTTAGACACCGTATGTAAGATAGTTTTTTGGTGTTTTGTTCAGTTAAAGTGCTGCGCTGAATAGTTACTTTTTCGGCACTTACTTCTATCAGCACCATTTTGTTTTTCCATGCTTCAAGCGAATCGTGTATAAGAATCGTTTTTTGAGCAGCACAGGGCGTGTGCCTGTTGTTGGTAAGCAGGCAAATGTGGCTGAGGGGTGTTTGAAATGCTGTTGTAATTAGTCCGCGGCACAAAGGCAAATCGTTGGGAGTACCGTCAACAATCAGGATGCACTGCGAATAGTCTTCGTTTTTTGCCAGATCTTCCGCGCGTACCATCTTAAAAATGCCGGAAGCCCTGCCCTGGCATATTGGCTGGTAACTTCTGCTTTTAAACAGGTCGTTACTGCTTAGTACCTGATGCCTCGCTGCAATTTCGGTTTTGCGCCGGAGTAAAATAGTGGTGTTGAGTAAAATTTTGAATTTGGCGCCTAAAAAGAAGGTGGCTTTCACTTTTTCGACCAGTTCATCAATCTGCGCATCGGAGGGATTATCGCAAACGGCAAACTCCAAAAAATAATTGCCTGTGATCGAGTTATAATTAAACGTTCCGAGAATA
>CALMNJ010000451.1 GCA_937868675.1 uncultured Bacteroidota bacterium
CTGCTTTTCAGAGTAATTCTTCTCTTTTTCTGTTTTAGAGAAGTCATCTACAAGCAAAATATCATTTATGCCTTCAACGTTAAACCTTGTAAGAAGGCAACTGCCAATAAATCCGGCCGAACCTGTAATTACGATCATAATAAGTAAGCTCAAAGTTAATCAAATAAGGAATATGGATTAATCGGGTATTGACTGGCTTTTACGCCGGGCATCATGAAGAAGCCGTTTTTCGATTTTTGCAGATTTCCGGACAAACATTTGCGAACTTTAAAACCACCATCCCCGCAACGGCTCAATAATCGCATAATTTACCAATGAATCGCCCGCTGTCAGGCAGTTTTTTGATTTTCGTCACCACTTGTTTAATACCTGCAACGTGTGATTTTGTTATTCAACAAAATTACCCCAAATTCGGTTTATGGAATTAAAAAGGGTATTTGACATACTGGATAAACTTAAAACATTCGCACCTAAAAGCGATATTCTGAATGCCAAGGAGAATAAAAAATGGGTAAGCTACAGCCTTACCGATTTTATTGAAAACGCCAACCATGTGAGCGCCGCGCTGCTTGAACTCGGTTATAAAAGCGGCGATCGTGTGGCTCTGATTGCCGGCAACCTGCCGCAATGGAATTTTGTGGATTACGGCTGCCAGCAGGTAAACATGCCCACTGCACCGGTTTACCCGACAATAAGCAATGAAGATTTAAAATACATTCTTAATCACTGTGAGGCGGGCATTGTTTTCATCTCGGACAAAAACGTTTACCAGAAACTTGTAAAACTTGAGGCTGAGCTTCCAAAGCTGAAACACGTTTTTAGTTTCGCCCACATTGAAGGGGTAAAGCACTTTTCAGAATTTATTGAACTCGGCAAAAAAAGCAACCGCCAGGATCAGGTGAATGAAATAAAAAAGAGTGTCACCGAAAACGATCTTCTTACCCTCCTCTATACATCCGGCACAACCGGAACACCCAAAGGGGTTATGCTGTCGCATAAAAACATGATGGCCAATGTGCATATCTGCAGGAATTTTGTTCCGTTTTCAACTCAGTGGCGGGCGCTCAGTTTTTTACCGCTCAATCACGTGTACGAGCGTTTTCTGAATACGCTTTATCTTTTTCAGGGCGTTAGCATCTACTATGCCGAGAGCTTTGAATCCATTGGTGATAATTGCCGTGAAATAAAGCCCCATATTTTTGTTGCCGTTCCCCGTGTGCTGGAACGGGTGCTCGAACGCATAGCCGGCGCCGGAGAAAAACTGACCGGTTTTAAGCGGAACATTTTTGATATGAGCATGCGCATCGCCGAAAAATATGAGCTCAACGGTGCCAACGGTGCCTGGTATGCCATACAACGCAAACTATGCGACGCGCTGGTTTACAAAAAATGGAGGGCCGCCATTGGCGGCGAAATTCTTTATGTGGTAAGCGGCGGCGCTGCTATTAATCCGCGCCTGGAACGGATTTTTACCTGCGCAGGAATTGCCATGCTTCAGGGTTACGGGCTCACCGAAACCTGCGTGGTGGTGGCCGTAAACCGCGCCGAAGAAAGCCGTCGCCGGTTTGGCACAGTAGGGCTTGTTGTTGAGAATTCGGAAGTGAAAATTGCGGAAGAAGATGGCGAAATTCTCTTCAAAGGCCCCAGCATGATGCTTGGATATTATAAAAATGAAGCGGCAACGTCTGAAGTTATTGATGCCGAAGGATGGTTTCACACAGGCGATATAGGAACCTTTGTGGAAGGAAAATTTTTAAAAATTACCGACCGCAAAAAAGAGATTTTCAAGACCAGCGCAGGTAAATACATTGCCCCGGCCGCCATTGAAAATAAACTGAAAGAGTGCCGTTACATTGAACAATGCATGGTAATTGGCGACGGGCAAAAATTTGCCTCTGCCCTGATCATACCTTCGCTTGCCAGTTTCAGGGAATATTGCGATAAGAATAATATAACCATCCGCGAAAACGAAGATCTGCTTGCCAACGAGGAGCTTAAAAAACTCATCAGCGAGCACGTTAAAAAAACAAACACCACGCTTGGTCAGTTTGAACAGGTAAAACGTCAGCAGCTGATTAAAGGCCCGTGGACCGTTGAGGGCGGCGAAATTACCCCAAAACTAAGCCTCAAGCGAAAAGTGATTATTGAAAAAAACAGAGAGGTAATGGCCAAAATTTTTGGCGGCGACGATTGATGAGATTTTATTAAGCCGCGCTCCTTGTTCGTAAAAGCCCGCAGCAAAACCGGTTTCCTCCGTATAAACAAAAACCCATTTTAGTATTTTAGCGTATGAAATGGCTTACCCGGCTTATATTTCTTTTAGCGCTATTTCCTCAGTTAAACATAGCACAGGCTCAGGCTAAACTTAAAGCGCCCGATTATCTTCTCCGCCTGGATTCAAAAAAAGATTTTGATCTGATGAAAGGAGAACCCCTCTCAAAAAATTTCAACGGCATTGAATGTGTAAAAATAATTTACGAGATACAATCAAAAACCCTGTATTATGCAAACTCACGGCGCTATTTATGGCATTATCCCTTCGTAAAAAAAGTGCTCAACGATCCCGATGCTCAAGCCGATGAACACGGCGAGCGCCCGCTTGTGATCCCATTCCTCGACGGTGTAACAGAGCAGCCAGCTGCCGATCGCACAGAGGGCGATGAAGACGATTCGGATGACGAGCAGCGTTTTGTTCATACCGCGGGCGGCAAATCAGTTGAATACCCCGCGGTTTTTCAACCACAACAACACAAACGGCAGGATGCCGAAGGCGATCATGACCCCGTAAATGATGTACTGGGCCCGCTGGGCCTTCTTCTGCAGTTCGGGGTCGGTCTCGTCCATGCGGCGCATCGGACCAAGCAGCCCCCCGGATGACAACGCAATAGTGACCAACGGCTGCATCCCTATTTCGGGGGGGCAAACTGTTCTTGGAATCGACCCGCCCGGGCGTACTTTGCCCGCACGCGCCCCCTCCCGTATACCCCGAAGTCGCTGCTGCGCGTGGTCGCCGCCACGCTGGGCTTGCTGCTGGCTGACGCCGCCGCCCAG
>CALMNJ010000452.1 GCA_937868675.1 uncultured Bacteroidota bacterium
TTCCGCGCTGGGTTGTGTTTTTTTATGAATAGCGCCTGCTGTTAAGGCCATCGCATCGGCAAACGCTTCTTCATTAATGCCAGTTTGTCTGAACACAGAAGTAAAACAATGCAGGGGCTGTTGGTTCAATTTGTTGATGTAGCCACAAAGTACACTGCTGTCAATGCCCCCGCTCAGGCAGGCACCCACTTCCACATCGCTTCGCAAACGAAGCTTTACCGCTTCCTCAAGTTTGTAATTGATCACCTCAGTGAGTGCTTTTTCACTCAAACCTTCGTTACTCAAATTGATATGTTCCGAAAGGTGGTAATAACGGTTAACCTCTACATTACCAGTTCTCATATCAAGACTTAGATTGTGGCCTGGCCAAAGCTCAGTAATAGATTCAAAAAAATTTGCGGGCCTCTGTTCTAACTGTACGTTAACAATATAATCTGCCAGTGCCCCGGCATTTGCGCGTGCCGGCGTTATACCTGCTGCAACAAATGCCTTTTGTTCGCTGCCAAATACAAACGTTTGTTGTGTGTTGGCATAATAAAATGGCTTTACGCCAAAACGGTCGCGCGAAGCAAAACATGTTTGTGCGGGCCCATCGTAAATACAAAAGGCCCACATGCCGTTAAAGCGACTCACACAATTGATGCCCCACCGTTTGTAAGCCGTTAAAACCACTTCTGTATCGCTTTCTGAAATAAACTGGTGACCCAACGAGCGCAGTTCTTCACGCAACTCAATATAATTATATACCTCGCCATTAAATGTGATCCAGTACTGTTGAGTAGGATCGCACATGGGCTGGTGTCCGCCAGCGGTAAGATCAATAATGGAGAGTCTTCGGTGAGCAAATCCAAATACGAAATCCTGAGGCGCGTCCGAAACTGGTTTTAAAGGCGAGTAGGGTAGAGGGTGATTGCCGGAGCCAGCATGGTTTTTTCCAAAATAACAGGTAACGCCATCGTGGTTGCCAAAAACAAACCCTTCGTCGTCAGGACCCCGATGTGTCAGTGAACCGCTCATGGTTACGAGTTGCTGCACGGTTACACTGGCAGTTCCACGCTTCCGGATTATTCCTGCAATTCCGCACATACAAAAGGCCTTAATTGGCCCACATGAAAACCTTTTTGTTGTTTATAAAACGATCAATGTCTTTATCAAGCACAAGTACACAAAAATCAATGAATGGCAAAACCCCAAAAGCACCGCCAATGGAGGCAATATACACTACCGGAACGTGTGGAGCGCAACCAAGGTAAATACGGTGCAGGCCCACAATACCAAAGGGAAAAGGAAATGCCAGCACAGCTGCTGTAATTCGTTTGTTCTTTTTTTGTTTTTGTTTAAACAGGAATTGAATTGGGTTTGGTCTCGAAAATTCCTTTTTACAAATTGAGGCGTCCGTTATATATAAAGTGTCGTTTTCGTAATACATAACCAATGCCTGGCTATTATCAGTTATAGCGTTTGCTTTGCTGATAAAAAGCGTAATAAGTAAAACTAAAAACGCGGTAGCCCGTTTCATATTGTGATGTTGCAATGTTTTGAGCTTCAATCGTTCAAAAGTAGGTATTACTTATAAAAACCTGGTTGTTGATAATAAGTGTTTACAGGATTTTTCTGTTTTTTAACTTTGCAGGGCTAAGTAATAACTGTGACGTTAATAAAAAGTATTTCAGGGATCAGAGGAACAATAGGTGGTAAACCCGATCAGGGCCTTACGCCATTGGACGCTGTAAGATTCGCCTCTGCCTATGGCACGTGGATTCTCAAAAATAATGAAGAAGCTAAAAAACTTACCGTAGTTATCGGGCGGGATGCCCGCATGAGTGGTGAGATGATTTCAAAAATTGTGTCGGGCACCCTTACCGGTCTCGGTATTAATGTTGTGGATTTGGGATTAAGCACCACACCAACTGTTGAAATGGCAGTAACATGGCTAAAGGCAGCCGGTGGTATTATTCTTACAGCAAGCCACAACCCTAAACAATGGAATGCGCTTAAGCT
>CALMNJ010000453.1 GCA_937868675.1 uncultured Bacteroidota bacterium
CTGCTTCTGCCTTCGCTTTTGCTTCTGCATCTGCTTTCGCTTTTGCGGCTGCTTCAGCGGCTGCTTTTTCTTTTGCCAGTCGTTCGGCTTCTGCTTTGGCTTCTGCTTCTGCTTTCTCTTTGGCAAGTCGTTCGGCTTCTGCCTTTGCCTTGGCTTCAGCTTCGGCCTTCGCTTTTGCTTCTGCATCCGCTTTAGCTTTAGCTTCGGCGGCTGCTTTTTCTTTAGCAAGTCGTTCCGCCTCGGCCTTTGCTTTGGCTTCTGCTTCTGCTTTCTCTTTGGCAAGTCGTTCGGCTTCGGCCTTCGCTTTGGCTTCGGCGGCCGCTTTCTCTTTGGCAAGCCGTTCAGCCTCTGCTCTTGCCTTGGCTTCTGCTTCGGCTTTTGCTTTGGCTTCCGCCTCAGCTTTGGCTTTTGCGGCTGCTTCTGCGGCTGCTTTTTCTTTAGCAATTCGTTCCGCCTCGGCCTTTGCTTTGGCTTCTGCTTCGGCCTTTGCTTTTGCTTCTGCCTCGGCTTTTTCTCTGGCCTTTTCTTCGGCCATATTTTTTGTAATGGCTGATAATTGTGATTTTGGATACGGCTCGCCTGGCTTGGCGGCCTGCGCTTCCTGATATTTGCTTATCGCTGTTGGCCAGTCCTTACTGTTGTATGCTTTGTCTGCGGCTTTGATGGCTGCACCGTAATTTGACTCTACTTCCTTGTTTTTGTCCTTAATCACCTTCTCAGCCTTCTCAATATTAACCATGCCGGCCTTCATTTGTTCAAGATAGTTTTTATCGTATTCAAAGTTGTCTTTTTTGGCGTTATAACTATACTTGTTCATGGGTTGACTCAGCAACGAATAGTCAACTCCTTCCAGTTTTTTGAAAAGAGTAAGGCTGGCCTCTATGATCGGGAAATCCTGTGTGGCCTTTTCGGCCGGCACACCCTTTGTATTAACGGCAAACTTTTTGGCAACGTACCCGTCTTTCGACACAGTAACAATATAATCACCTTCAAGCGGAACCTGAAAATTATAGTTACCTGATGCGTCAGTCATGACAGACGAGAAGACCTTGCCATTCTGTGTTATTTGTATGCTAACCCCTGGCATGTCACCTGTCTCGTCGCTGACAGAACCTTGAAATTTAAGGGGAACGGTTTGGGAAAGGATGGTTCCGGCTACAAAAAAGAAAAACAAAAAGGATAGAAGGCGGTGAGGGGTTAATTTCATTTTATAGTATTGCAATTCTCAATTAAGGAAATAAATTTACAAAAAAATAGTCCCCGATTTTAACGAATTATGAGCATGCATCAGGAGTTTACAAACTTTAGCTTTTGGGAGGCGCGAACTCTTTTTAAGCAGAGCGATCTTGCCATTATTGGAGCGGGTATTGTGGGACTTAGTACCGCGATTTCATTCAAGAAAAAACACCCTCTGGCGCGGGTTGTTGTTTTTGAAAGAGGCTGGATGCAGGACGGCGCCAGCACAAAAAATGCGGGTTTTGCCTGCTTTGGGAGTGTTGGTGAGTTGTGCGACGATTTAACATCCATGCCATCCGAAACTGTTTTTGAGACCCTGGCCATGCGCTGGCAAGGCTTAAAAACATTACGGAAAAGACTTGGTGACAAAAATCTCCGTTTTGAAAAGCATGGAGGTTTTGAATTATTTGATAATGAGGTTCAGCTGGATGCGTACCGGGGGCAGTTGGATATGCTTAACAGGAAAGTAAAAGAGTATACGGGTCAACGGAAATGTTTCAGTGTAGTTAATAATCCAATAAGGCATTTTGGAAGTTCAAAGCATGCTTTTTTTAATTGCTACGAAGGACAGCTTGATACGGGACTCATGATGCAAAACCTGCGATGGCTGGCCATGTCGCTTAAAATTGAGCTGTTTTTTAATACCCCTGTTACTGCCCTTGAATCGTTGGTTGGAAAAGTAAGTATCGCCACAACACATGGTGAGTTTTTTGCCAGGAACGTGGTGGTTGCAACCAATGGGTTTGCGGCGCGGCTTTTAAATATTAAGGACGTAAGGCCGGCGCGGGCGCAGGTGCTTGTAACAAAACCCATACATGGCCTTCAATTAAAAGGTACTTTTCATTATCAGAAAGGGTATTACTATTTCAGAAATATTGACGGACGTATTTTGCTCGGTGGTGGAAGAAATCTTGATTTTGAAGGTGAAACAACCTACGCTCAGGGAATTAGTGAGCCGATTCAAAATGAGTTAAACAGGTTGCTTGGTGAACGTATTGTAAAGGGCAGGCGTGTTGAAGTGGAGCGTCGCTGGAGCGGAATTATGGGGGTAGGGAGTGAAAAAAAACCAATTATAAAAGCATACCGCAGAAACATAATTGCTGCTGTGCGAATGGGGGGAATGGGCGTAGCCATTGGTACGTTGGTTGGGGAAAAAGCTGCTGGAATGGTGAAATAATTCTACAATTCAAAAAGACGATGATTGAAAAAAGATCCTTAAGTACCGAAATATGGGTTTATGAATCAAAAAATAACCTACCGGCAAAAGATGCCGAAATGCTTGATATAGCATCGAAAGCCGCTCGCAGGGCCCATGCCCTGTATTCGGGCTTTCATGTGGGAGCCGCCCTGTTGCTTGACGACGGCACTATTATTGAAGGTAAT
>CALMNJ010000454.1 GCA_937868675.1 uncultured Bacteroidota bacterium
TTTGCGCCACATGCGGTTGCCATAAAGATAACGGAATTTAGCAGCCTGCCTGAGTCAAAAAATGCAAAATATAAACAGCATTATTCTTGCTATCGAAAGCAGTTGCGACGATACTTCGTGCGCTGTATTACGTAACAACGTGGTGTTGTCGAACATAACGGCCGGACAAAAAATCCACGAACAATATGGGGGCGTTGTACCTGAACTGGCGAGCCGCGACCATCAGAAACACATGGTGCCTGTGGTGGAGGCTGCACTCAAAAAGGCAGGTATAAAAATGACTGATATTACGGCTATCGCTGTTACCAGTGGCCCGGGGTTGATGGGGAGTTTACTGGTGGGGCTTTCGTTTGCCAAGTCAATGGCTCTGGCGCTGGGTGTGCCGCTTATCGGGGTTAACCACATGCAGGGGCACATACTGGCCCACTTTATTAGGGAAGAACAGAAGGATGATAAGGAACTGCCCGAGTTTCCTTTTTTATGTCTTACGGTAAGCGGCGGCCATACACAACTGGTAAAAGTGAATGCCCACCTCAGCTTCGAGCTCATGGGCGAAACCATTGACGACGCGGTAGGAGAGGCGTTTGATAAAGCAGCAAAAATACTTGGCTTGCCTTATCCCGGCGGACCGCTCATTGATAAGCTGGCCCGCGAAAAAGAAAAAAACAAATTTAAGTTTGCTACTACAAATGTAGGGGGCTACGATTACAGTTTCAGTGGAATTAAAACGTCGTTCCTGTATTTTATTCGCGACAGGGTGAAGGAAGACCCGGATTTTGTGTCGAAGAACATGCATGATATTTGCGCCTCGTATCAGCACCACCTGGTGTCGGTACTTTTAAAGAACGCGAGGAAGGTGTTGAAGGAAACAGACATAAAACAATTTGCAATTGCCGGGGGGGTTTCTGCAAACTCTGAGCTGAGGCGTCAGGTGGAAGAACTTAAGGAAGAGGGCTTCCGAATCTTTGTTCCAAAATTTGAATATTGTACCGACAATGCTGCCATGATTGGTGTGACGGCGTATTACAAATTCCTGAACGGGGATTTTTCAGCCCTCGATCTTGTTCCCGAGGTCAGGATGGGCTTGTAGGTTTGGGCAGTATCATCGAATGGTTGTATTTGCGGTTTTAAGAATCAGTCTTATTTAATGGTAAGGGCCAGTGCAGTGCGCAGTGCATAGGGCGGGCCCAAAGCAATTTCGTTTTGCCAGGAAAGCTTGTCTGTTAAACCAATACCAAAGCCATAAATGAGTTGCAGGGTTGGGAAAACCGATTCGAACAAAGCGTAGTTTTGTTTGGTCTCCGTATCCGCGTGCCAATAGGATAAACCCATAGCGCCACCAAAATAATGGTAATAGCCCCGGCCGGGTGAATCAAAATAATCACACATTCTTATGCGGATATTTTCGCGCACATTACCAAACACGCCGCTTTTGTAGTGGTCGTGCGACCAGCCAAGACCAACTGAGATGCCGCTTCGCGTATTGAGAAAATCGGCATTAAAGCTAATGGCCGCAGGTTTAAGCCCCATGACCGACCAAAAGCCAACCTGTGTTCCGCCTGAAAATACCAACCGGTGCACTTTCCTCACAGTATCCTTTTGCAGTCCTTGTGCGTTTATATTTTGAGGTGATAAAGCGCTGAGCGTTAAAACTAAAAAGATATAACAACGATTTTTCATGCAACAAAACTAAACGCACAGCAGGTTTCCTGATAATCGAAAAACGCCCCAACGCGGCCCGGCTACCAGTATTTTGCCAGAGTGGCTGATGAATGGATGAGATAAATGAGGGAATCCTTAAAAGGTAATATTGCGATGAACCCGTTTTGCGAATTTTGCAAATATGAGTAGCTTTAAAAATTGAAATTTACCTCAGAATTTTAGCATTACTATGAACCAACTTATCGAATGTGTGCCCAATTTCAGCGAGGGCCGCGACCAGAATATCATTAAACAAATTACCGACGAAGTGGAAAGCGTAGAGGGCGTAAAACTCCTCAACGTTGATCCCGGTAAGGCCACCAACCGCACCGTTGTTACCTTTGTTGGAACACCGGCTAATGTTATTGAAGCTGCTTTCCGTGCCATTAAAAAGGCCGGCGAGCTTATTGACATGGCCAAACACAAAGGCGAGCATCCCCGCATGGGCGCTACCGATGTGTGTCCGCTCATCCCCATCAGCAATATCAGCATGGAAGAAACCGCAAAATATGCGCAGCAACTTGCCAAGCGGGTGGGCGAAGAATTGCAGTTGCCGGTTTATTTATATGAGGAAGCACAACCGGATAAGAAACGCAGCAACCTTTCGGTGATCAGGAATGGCGAGTACGAAGGTTTTTTCAAAAAAATAAAATTACCGGAATGGAAACCTGATTTCGGGCCTGCTGAATTTGATGCCAAACGTGGCGCCACGGTAATTGGCGCGCGCGATTTTCTGGTAGCGTATAATGTGAACCTTAACACCACGTCCACCCGCCGTGCCAATTCCATTGCCTTTGATGTACGCGAGGCTGGCCGTGTGATGCGTGAAGGCAACCCCATTACAGGAAAAATAATTACGAATCCCGACGGATCTCCCAAAAGCATTCCGGGTTCATTAAAAGCAGTAAAGGCCATTGGCTGGTACATTGAAGAGTACGGCATCGCGCAAATCTCAATGAACCTTACCAATATCAATGTTACACCGGTTCACATTGCGTTTGACGAGGTTTGTAAAAAAGCAAATGAACGCGGCATACGTGTAACAGGCTCCGAGCTGGTAGGCCTTGTGCCACTGAAAGCCATGCTTCATGCCGGAAAATATTTTTTAAACAAACAACAACGTTCGGTTGGAGTAAGCGAAAGTGAACTCATTAAGATTGCCGTTAAATCAATGGGCCTGGATGAACTGGCACCATTTAAACCGGAAGAGCGCATTATTGAATACCAGTTGCGGCAGGCCGCTGATTCAAAGCTGGTAAGCATGAACCTGCGTGCTTTTGCCGATGAAACGGCGAGCGAAAGCCCGGCGCCGGGCGGCGGGTCTATTTCGGCGTATGTAGGAAGTCTTGGTATTTCGCTCGGAACGATGGTGGCCAACCTGAGCTCGCACAAAAAAGGTTGGGATGAGCGCTGGGAAGAATTTAGCAACTGGGCCGGGAAAGGGCAGAAGATAAAGGATGAGCTGATCCGCCTGGTGGACGCCGATACGGCGGCATTTAATAAAATAATGACGGCCTTTGGTTTGCCGAAAGGTACCGACGAGGAGAAAAAAGCGCGTACGGCAGCCATTCAGGACGCCACCCGGTATGCGATCGAAATACCATTCAGGGTAATGGAACTGAGTTATCAAAGCATGGAAATACTAAAAGCCATGACTGAAATCGGAAATCCCAATTCGGTTACCGATGCGGGTGTTGGCGCCCTGTGCGCACGCAGCGCCGTAATTGGTGCATATATGAACGTGCGCATCAACGCTTCGGGTTACAACGATAAAAATTTTGTGAACGATATAATCGCAAAAGGGAAGGAGATTGAAGAAAAAGCAATCGCCACCGAAGCCGAGATCATTAAGATCGTGAATACAAAGATCGGGATTTAGAGGAGTTCAATGGTAAAAAGCGAACGGGCTAAAAACCGATTTTGGGAACGCATTGAATATTAATTCCTGTAGAATAGCCATTTGCCCAGTTCGCGCCAGCTCGTTTTCTTGCCATACATGAGCACGCCCGTGCGGTATATTTTGGCTGCCAGCCAGGCCATTCCAACAAATGAGGAATACAGAATTACCAGCGAAACAATAATCTGCCAGTAAGGCACGTCGCCTGCAATGCGTGTCATCATGACAATGGGGGAGGTGAAGGGAATCATGGAGCCCCAGAAAAGCGCCGGAGAGTCTGGACTCATGAGACTTTTAATGGCCAGGAAATAACCCGCCAGTTGCGGCAGCATGACCGGAAACATAAACTGTTGTGAGTCTGCTTCGGAATCCACGGCACTGCCAATGGCGGCCAGAATGGAACTGTAAAACAGATAGCCGCCAACAAAATAAAGGATGAAAAACACAAACACCTTTACAAAATTGATGTTCTGTATTTTTGCCACAAGGTCAAGTGTTTCCTTCTGTTCGTCGAAATTCTGGAGTTTGCTCAGGTCAATGTTGGTGCCGTGTTTGTTCACCAGCTCCTTTTGTTGTGTAAACAGCTCAAGGTTTTTATTTATCTCCTTTAGGAAAAACACGGAAAGCACCGAGTAGAGCAGCATGGAAATAAGGCCCATGGCAATAAACTGCAGTAGGCCTACAAACGCCACGCCGATAATTTTTCCCATCATCAGTTCAAATGGCCTTACAGACGAGATAATCACTTCCACAATGCGGTTGGTTTTTTCCTCCATCACACTTCTGAACACCATCATGCCATAGATCATGACAAACGCAAACATTAATACACCGGGTACAAAGCCAATTTGCGAAAAGCTTGAATCGTCCTTAATGCTGCCGTTGTCGGCTACTTTTTCGGTAATGAGCTTAACGTTTTGTTTGGCGTTATGAATAATGTTGGGATCAATATTGTTGGCACGCAGACGTTCTTCATAAAGTATTTTTTCCATCTGGCTTTTAAGATAGGTCTGGAAGCCAAATCCGGGCGATTTTTTGTAACGCAGTGTGGTGGTGCCGGCACCGCCATCCACCAGGTTTGGCGCTACCCAAAGCAGGCAGGTATAATCGTTATCAATCAGTTGTTTTACGGCATCGTCGAGTTTGCCCTTGGCATAAGAAAATTTAATGTAGTCGTTGGGTGGCAGCTGGTTCTCGAACAGGTGCGACTCGTCCAGTACCAGCACTTTTTGTTCGGTTTTCTCGGAGGCGCTCAGATAAATCATCAGCCCCAGAAAGCCCACTGTGAGAAGGGGCGCCAGGAGGGTCATAACAATAAACGTTTTATTGCTAAGCTTGGCTCTTACTTCACGTCCTATAATCAGTCCTATTTTGCTCATGGTAATAAAATCTATTCGGTAAAACTGCTTTGTGTTCCGGTGGCTTCGTTGCCCTCGCTCACTTTTCGGATAAAAATATCGTTCATGCTTGGAATAAGTTCATTAAAGGAGATGAGCTCGCAGTGCGGCAATACCGCGTTGAGTATATCGTTGCTGCTCACGGTTGTGCGCGCTTTAAGCGTCCACACATGCACATCTTCGTCTTTTTCTTTTTCGGTAATGTCGGCACCCGTCCACAAGGCGTTGGTAAAGCCAACCACATTGCCTTTAAACGCAATGCGGTAGGTGTGGGTTCTGAAGGTTTTGCGAATGTCTTTTACGCGCCCGTCCAGTATTTTTTCGGAGCGGTTAATCAGGGCAATGCTGTCGCACAATTCCTCCACACTGCCCATGTTGTGTGTGGAGAGGATGACGGAGGCGCCTTTGTTGCGAAGTTCCAGAATTTCGTCGCGGATCAGCTGGGCATTAATGGGGTCGAAGCCGCTGAATGGTTCATCAAGGATCAGAAACTCGGGTTCATGAATCACCGCAACAATAAACTGTACTTTTTGCTGCATCCCTTTGCTGAGCTCTTCGGCTTTTTTCTTCCACCAATCCTGCATGCTGAATTTTTCGAACCAGATGCGCAGCCTTTTTTTGGCTTCCTGCTTGTGAAGTCCTTTTAGCTGCGCCAGATACAGCACCTGTTCGCCCACCTGCATTTTTTTGTAAAGGCCGCGCTCTTCGGGCAGATAGCCCATTTGTTCCACGTGTTTAAGATTGAGTTTTTCACCTTTAAAAAACACCTCGCCGCTGTCGGGGCCGGTAATCTGGTTAATGATGCGGATGAGCGAGGTTTTACCTGCGCCGTTGGGGCCCAGCAGGCCGAAGATGGATTTCTCCTGCACGCTGAGCGAAATGTTGCGCAGCGCCTGGTGATTGCTGTAACTTTTTGAAACGCCGCTGATCCTTAATATTTCAGACATACTGTAAAATGATCACAAATGTATTAAAGTAATGGGGCCGGTGTTCTTTTTCTCCACGAATGGTTAATCCACATCGGTAACGCCACCGCTCAAAACAAACTTCATGGCCTCGGCCGGCTCCATATCCAGTGCGGTAACATTCTCTTTTGGCACCAAGAGTAGTTTGCCCGAAAGCGAATACGAAAAGGGCATATATACGGCCACATGGCCTGCAAGGCCGAGTTCATCGAGATCGGGACGGGTTATGAAACCGATTTCCTTAGTGCCTGCCTGGGGATTGGTAAGTACCAGCACCGGCCGGTTAAATTTTTTCTTATTACCAACAAAGGCATTGGTAAAGTCTTTTACCGGTGAATAAATATGTCGTATGAACGGCGCATGCTCCAGTTTTTCTTCAAAATAACTGAACACTTCCTTAAAGACAAATGAAGAAGCCAGAACACCCAGCAATGAAATAAAGGCCAGAGTAAGCAGTAAGCCCAG
>CALMNJ010000455.1 GCA_937868675.1 uncultured Bacteroidota bacterium
GCCACTTCTTTATCAAACTCAGTAACCCCTTCGTTTGTGTCCACTACAAACAATAAGAGGGTTGATTCGTCAATGGCAATCTTAACCTGTTTCCGTATTTCACCTTCAAATACATCGTCGCTGCCGCTTATGTAGCCTCCTGTGTCAATAAGACTAAAGGTTACACCCTGCCATTCGGCTTTGCCATAGTGCCTGTCTCGTGTAACTCCCGCAACTGAATCAACAATGGCCTGGCGCGTTTCGGTGAGGCGGTTAAAAAGGGTAGACTTCCCTACATTGGGGCGTCCCACTATGGCAACTACGTTTGGCATAAGGCTGCAAAATTAACAAATTAAACGGAGGGTGCTATTGTGCAAAAGGCAATATTGACTTAAATTTGGTTATGACACTTAAATCAGCTGCGGTAATGCTGGCCTGTATGTTGTTTATACGGGTTTTTTCGCAACACAACGACCCCAAAATAGTTGTACCGCATGTAAACCCGGCTCTCCGATTTACTGAAAACAACGGGCAGTGGAAGGATAATATACTTCTAAAGGCTACCCTTGATGGTGGAGCACTTTACGTTGAAAAAAACGCCCTTACGTTTGACTTTTACGATAAGGAAAAGTTTCGCAGCCTTCACAAAGCCGGCGCCTACCGCCAGAAGTATAAAGACCTTAATATTAACTGTCATGCTTACCGCATTTTTTTCGATGGTTGCAACCTGGTGAACAGCGCCGAAAAAATGCAGGCTGGCAGCGACTATGAGAATTTTTTTCTGGGCAATGATCGCAGCAAATGGAAAAGTTTCGTAAAGAACTATCACCAGATTTGGCTCCGCGAAATTTATACCGGGATTGATTACGAAGCAATCACTGCTATCAGTGGCCTTAAATATAATTTTCATGTTAAACCGGGCGCCAATCCTACCGACATAAAAATGCGGTATGAAGGTGCGAGCAGCGTAAAGTTAAAATCTGACATGCTTTATGTGGAACTAACGGTTAACAGCGTTCGCGAACAAAAGCCTTATGCATACCAGTTAATTGATGGAACTGTGGTAGAAGTACCCTGCCATTACACGCTCCGGAAAAATGTGGTTGGATTTGAGTTTCCGCAGGGATACAACAAAAATTATGAATTGGTAATTGATCCGGTGCTTGTTTTTGCTGCGCAATCCGGCTCATCTTCTGATAACTTTGGAATGACAGCCACGTTTGATGCGGCCGGTAACCTCTATGCCGGAGGTACTGTATTTAATAACGGTTATCCTACTACTTTGGGCGCTTACTCAAACGTGTT
>CALMNJ010000456.1 GCA_937868675.1 uncultured Bacteroidota bacterium
GAACATGGCCGCCCGCGACAAATAGCGCCCGTCAGCCGGAGCAAAAAGGGTGTTATACAAATCCTGATAATCGTAGGTAAGCACATTCAGCTCGGTGCTGTCGGCCCCAACAATACCGATATTAACCGGCAGTTCGGCATCGTTATTATAGTCGAGGTTTTTTTCCACCTCAGGAATGGTAATACCATAAACGAAATCGGGTTGTACAAAAAGATTTGCAACTACATTGCCAATTTTAAGGCTTACGGGCCTGGTTACCGGGCTGTGCCAGTTCAGCTCAAAAAAACCATCGGAGGCAATGGTGTCAATGGCTTCTAGGTTCTTCATGTTGGTAATGTAATCCCTGGCGGCATACAACTTAATAATTTTGCCTGCGTAACTGGCATGAGCTTTACCGCGAATGGTTACATTCTGTGCCAACACACAGCAATAAAACGCAATAAAAAAATATGTGAGTACCGATTTTATAGTGTGTTTTTATAACGGATATTGCGGAATAAAGATACTTTTAATATGGTGCCAGATGCCGTACAGACTAAGATTACTGGTTTTCAACTTTATCAATTGCAAACATGTCTTTGTAATTATCCGACAGGCTTTTAAACATGGCAAAATCGGGTGGAGCGGCATAATATACATCAAAGCCTATTTTGTTTGGAGTTTGAAAAACCTCGTCCACTTTGGTATTGAGAACTATTTTGGCAGTATTGTTCTTTTTTGCTGAAAGCAGCGCGGGGAATGCAATGCTGCACGTTTGCAGACAAGGATATTTGCCTCCAAAGCCGCCAATGTGAATGGCAAATTCGCTGCGATCGGTCATGCTGGTAGTGCGGTATTGGCCTTCGAGCTTGTAAAATATATAGCCCGAACTCCAGTCCCAGAACATAAGGTTGGCGGGATCGAGCGCGCCGGTTTGTGCGCCGGACACGTTTCGAAGGCTGTCAACGCCAATCAGGAATTCAATGCCGGTGTAATTGGCTTCATCCACATTGGCAATCGTAAACGACGTATTACCTTCCACATGCCTGATGAGGTGGTAGCTTTCAGGTTCGGTATAATAAGAACCGTCTTCCTTTTTAAGTTTTATGTTAGAAACGTAGTAGTTTAGTTTTGTAACGGTAAAACTGTCTTTACTGCTATTGGTGTACCAGCCTGTATTGGCAACAAGGGCTTTACCATCAACCACAGCCTTAAACGAAAATTCCACAGATGGTAACTTTTCAGCGATTGTTATGGGTTCAGGGGCTGGCGTGGTTTTAGTATCCTTTACACAGGCTCCTAAAACAAATGCGGCAACAATAATTATGGTGTGCTTACCCATCTTTACAAATTTAGCAAAAATCAGGGCACGGGGTCGTAGCCGTGTCCGCCCCAGGGATGACAGCGCATAATGCGCCTAAGCCCCAGCCATCCGCCTTTAAAGGCACCGTATTTTTCAATAGCTTGTATCGCATACTGGCTGCATGATGGGGTATATCGGCAGGCATTGGGCAGCAGGGGGCGTATGGCAGCCTGATAGAATTTAACCAGAAGTATGGCTGTTTTTTTCAGCATCAGACCTTTTTGGAATTGAATCTTTTAGTGATGAGATCACCTACTTTTCGATCAATAATGAGTGTGAAGTCATTTTCCTTCAATTCTGACACCTGTATCCAGCGGAAGGATTGCGCACCTTCTTTTTTTTCGTAATTGTGCGCTTTGTCGCTTACCGCAAAATTCATTTTACCGAGTGGTTTTACCAAATAATAAATGCTGATTACCTGGCTGTTTGTGTCAAACGAGGAGGCCACATAAAAATCGGTGGTATAAAAATGTTCAGCTATTTCCACTTCCAGCCCAAGTTCCTCTCTGAATTCCCGCACCAGGCAATCAATCGTTCCTTCTCCAAATTCGAGCCCGCCACCTGGCAACTTTGTGATTTTATTACGCTTAATAAATTCGTCCGAAACCAAAAGCGCGTTGTTGTGAATCAGTATTCCGTAAACCCTTACGTTGAATCGTTTCGGCATGATATAAAAGTAAAGAATAGCCTAGCTTACACTGCTATCTGAAACAAAACTTATTTAAAAAGCCTTTGTTTAAAAGTATAAAATACTGAAAATCAAATTAATATGTATATTACTGAATCAGTTGATTTAATCCGGATGTAATGGAAAATGCAAATATTAACTTATTTTTGCTTTAATGAACTTTAAAAGAACTCTGGCTGTTTTGATGTTATTCATCACCCTGTTACTTTTTGTGCTGCAGTTCTTTGCTTTCCGTTTGTTTGTAGCGAGCAATAAAGAGTTTTTAATTGCCGACGCTTTAAAAAGCAAGGGGACTGAAATACATACCGTAACCATTAGCTCAAGCGATTTGTACAGGAATATGCCTGGTTTTGAGTGGAAAGAAAAAAACAGAGAGCTTTGCATCAATGGCAGGTATTTCGAAGTGTTAAAGATAGAGTTGTGTAACAAACAGGCAATCCTTTATCTTGTAAATGATAAGAAGGAAAATGAGCTATTCAGGAGCTTTTATGAACACTCGAATAAAAAACACCAGGGCTTTATTTTACAGTGCCTGCTTGGGTTTTCGGAATCACCGGGATTAACCATTGAATTAAATCCATTTTGGAGGGAAGAAGAAATGCGTTTTGCCATTTTCAAACAAAACACTTTACGGGGG
>CALMNJ010000457.1 GCA_937868675.1 uncultured Bacteroidota bacterium
AGCCCTACTACGGCGGTAGCGTTTTCGGGTACAGGTGCCACCTCCTATACCTGGTCGGTTGCGGGACCATCGGCCTGTGTGTCTCCTTACTCGGTAACTCCGGGCGGCATGTATCTGGGAGCCACTCTGCCGTGCTGCGGTATATATACGATTACCTGCTACGCTCTGGCATCCAATACCGTTGTGATAAATTCAGTGGCCAAAACCGTTACGGTTAATTGCAGCGGAGGCGTTTACATCACCTCCAACTCCAGCGACACCCTGTGCACGGGTTTAACACGCACCCTGGTTGCTTTGGGAGGCACCTCATATACCTGGAACACGGGCGCCACCACGTCAAGCATTGTTGTATCACCAACTGCAAACACATGTTACAGCGTAATTGGTGCCAGCAGTTCAAGCCTTTGCGGATCAATGACCGCTGTTAAATGTCTTTATGTGAACTCATCTTTGGCTCTTACAGTTATTGGCCCCAATTCAGTTTGCCCGGGCAACTGGGCACCGCTTGTGGCCAGCGGAGCCAGCAGCTACACCTGGTATCCGGGCGCTACTACCGGTTCTTCAATAACTCCAACCTTTACCTCGTCGGCCTGCTATACGGTAGTTGGCAAAAACAGTTCCGGCTGCACCGGCAGCGCCGTAAAATGTGTTTCCGTAGTTCCATTTCCAACACTTACTCTGTATGGATCTGCTTCCTGCAACAACTCACCTTCAACCTGGGTGGTTTCCGGCGCCAGCAATTACACCTGGTATCCTTACAACATTACTGGTTCTGTAGCCGTGATCTCGCCGACAGCGAGCAGCTGTTTCAGTGTTATTGGTTATAATTCAGCCGGATGCCCTGCAACCACTGGTACCTGTTTCGCTTCGGCTTCGGGTGTCAGTATCAGTGTGAGTGGCAACAGCGTTATTTGCGCCGGAGGCAGCACTACTCTGTTTGCTTCGGGTGCAAACAGCTATAGCTGGACCAATGGTCCTTCAAATTCTGCCAGTATCGTGGTGTCGCCCACTGCAAACACTTGTTATACTGTATCAGGTAACAACTCAAACGGTTGTTTTGGCTCTAAAGTGTATTGTGTCATTGTGAACAATACGCCGAGCTTAACGGTTACATCGGGTAATTTTTGCGGCGGCGGCCTCGACTCACTTATTGCTTACGGAGCCAATAGTTATACATGGTATCCGTATAATGTTACGGGGCCCATTGCCCTTGTTTCTTCAAGCGCCAACCCATGTTATACACTCGTAGGTTCAAATGGTCCGGGATGTGTTGCTTATGCTACCGGTTGCTGGTCTGTGTCGCCTTCACCAACCATTACGGTTATTGGCACAACATCGCTGTGTGCCGGGTCAACGGCCACATTAACCGCCAGCGGAGCCACCTATTACAACTGGTATCCAGGGGGCTTAACGGGACCTAACGTGGTTGTTTCGCCTTCCGTTTCAACCTGTTTTACGGTGATTGGTTATAACGCAAATGGCTGTAGTGCCAGTGCCGTTAAATGTGTGAGTGTTTTCCCTGGTTCTGTTTCGGTAAGCGGTAATGCTCAGATATGTGCGGGTGGCAGTGCCACACTTACTGCGAGTGGCTCTGCATCTTATACCTGGCTTCCGGGTAATCTCACGGGCGCAAGTATTGCAGTATCTCCAACGGCATCCACCTGCTACACGGTAATCGGAGCCAACAGTGCGGGATGCAGCAATGTGGCCGTGAAATGCGTAACCGTTTCAAACCAGCCTACGGTAACCATCACAGGAAATAACAGTGTTTGCCAAAATAACTGGATTATGCTGATGGCATCCGGAGCGTCCAGCTATACCTGGCTGCCGGGCGGGGCCAACACCACAAGCATTGCCCCCACTCCGAGCGCCAATACCTGCTATACACTTATTGGCTCAAACGGAATCGGATGCACTTCAAGCGCAGTAAAGTGCGTTTCGGTAAATCCTAATCCTACAGTAACCGTGACGGGTAACAGCGCATTATGTGCTGGTCAGAGTACAACCCTGAATGCAAGCGGCGCTCTTACTTATACCTGGTATTCAAGCAGCACACTTTACGGCAACAGCATTGTTGTAACGCCAATAGCTAGCACCTGCTACAGTGTAGCGGGGGTAAACGCATTCGGCTGCATGGGTGTCAGTGGCATTTGTCTCACCGTTCAGCCTCAATCGAATGTTACAATAAGTGGCCCGGGCAATGTGTGCCAGGGTTCTGTTGTTTCGTTTACCGCTTCGGGCGCAAGCAGCTACACATGGTCGGGGCTTTACACCGGAAATGTTTACACGTTCGTTGCACTGAGCGGAACATGTATCTCGGTTGCCGGATCAAACACCTGCGCAAACAGCACAATCGCATTTAAATGTTTCACCGTTAATCCTAATCCAACCATCAGCATCAGCGGCTCAGGCACTTCATGTTCGGGGTCAGGAATCACACTGTCGGCTTCAGGCGCTAATTCATATACCTGGAGTACCGGCGCAACGAGTTCCGTTACGGTGGTTTCGCCCACAGCGAATACCTGCTATACGGTTGCGGGGCTTAGCAGTGCCGGATGCAGCGGCAGCGCCGTTAAATGCGTTACTGTAAACCCAGGCCCTGTATTAAACATTCTTGGCCCTAACAGTATTTGTATGGGCTCTTCGGCTGTGCTTACTGCCAGTGGCGCAGCAATCGGTTATACCTGGCTGCCCGGTGGACAAAGCTCTCCTTCCATTGTAGTAAGCCCGGGCGCAAGCACGTGTTATACACTTATTGGCAGTAACGCATCGGGTTGTACATCTTCTGCGGTAAAATGTATTTCTGTAACCCCCGGCTTTGCTATTAATGTGAGTGGTGTTACAAGTATTTGCAGCGGCGGAAGCACCACCCTGAGTGCCAGCGGAGCTTTAACCTATACCTGGTTCCCTTCGGGTACCGGATCCAGTATTATTGTTTCACCTTCCGTTACAACCTGCTACTCGGTTGGCGCAACCAACGCACAGGGCTGCCACAGCTACACCGGAATTTGCGTCACTGTAAACCAAACACCAACACTTAATATCCTTGGTGGAAATCAGGCCTTCTGCTCTGGAAGCAGCACCACACTTACTGCAACTGGTGCAGCAAATTACACCTGGCTTCCCGGCAACTCAAACGCTGCATCCGTTGTGGTATCTCCAGGCACCAGCGTTTGTTACACTTTGACCGGAGCTAACGGCCCCTGTATTTATTCTACTCTCAAATGTCTTACCGTATCGCCCAACCCTGTTATTGGTGTGAGTGGAAACAACGTTTTATGCAGTGGTGGCAGCGCCATACTGCTGGCCTCGGGTGCTGTAACCTATACCTGGAACACGGGCGCCAATGCACAACTCATTAGTGTTTCGCCTGGCACCAACAGTTGTTACACCGTAACCGGGACAAACGCCCAGGGCTGCACCGGTATGGCTACCAAATGTATTACCGTGCAGGCTACGCCAACCGTTATTATTACCGGCGACTCTGTTTCCTGTGCCGGAAAAACCATTCTGCTTATGGCTTCGGGCGCACCGTCGTATAACTGGAGTACGGGTTCATCATCGCCTTCCATTGCAGTGAGTCCGGGAGTTTCAACGATATACACCGTTACCGGCACCAACGGCGCATGTTCGGGCACAGCCACGCATGTTGTTTCTGTTTTACCGGGGCCCGTTGTAACTGCGGTTAGCAGCCGCTCGGCGATTTGTGCCGGTGAACCGGTGAACCTTGTTGCCAGCGGAGCGGCAAGCTATACATGGAGCACAGGAGCAACCGGTGCATTTATTTCGGTGAGCCCAACCGCCAGCAGCCTCTACACCGTAACCGGAAAAAACAGCGGTGGTTGCAGTGGTACGGCTTCTGTTTATGTTTCGGTGAGCCCCTGCACCGGAATTGAACAATCGGTTTCGGAAACTGAGTTTTATGTTTATCCAAATCCCGGCAAGGGCGAGTTTAATGTGGTTTGCAGTACACGCGACGACAACGCTGCCATTGATGTTTATAATACGGTGGGCCAGCTTATTGTTTCACAAAAAATAGTGAACGAAGTATCAACTGTAAACCTTACAAACCAGGCCAACGGACTTTATTATATTAAAGTAACGAGTGGTTCAAAGCAACATTATCTGAAAGTTGTAAAACAATTATCTAAAAAGCAAAGAGTCCGCACCATTATTGCGGACTCTTTGCTTTTTTTCCGTTTTTGATCTTAACCCCTTTGTATTTCCCTAAACTGTTTAGGGGTGATGCCCGTGTAAGCTTTAAAAAATTTGGTAAAGTTGGAAGGATCGTAGGTGAGTCTTGCTGCCACCTCTTTAATGGATAGTGATCGGTCGCTGAGCAATTCCTGCGATGCTTTCAGAAGCATTTGCTCATAATGTTCGCATGTTGAAAGCCCTGTAACTTCTTTTACGGTGGCACTCAGGTGAATGGGATGTACGTGCAGCATGTTTGCAAAATCGCCTATTTCAAGCGCCTTTTGCTGCCGGCCTGTTTTAAGTGCATGAATGTGAGCCTCCAGTTTCTGGAGGTACATTTCCGTAATCTGTTCCTGTCTGAGCGAGACTGTTTTTTCTTTTGGCGCTGTTGTTATCATTGTGCGGCCGCAAAATTACTTCAAAACAAAGGTTTCTTTTGTTAAATCCGGAATACACTACTGTTAAATTCGACGAATATTTTTTCCGGTGTTTTCAATTGGTTTTCGCCGGACAGATAGCTATAATTTATAGCAATACCCGGCTCTTATACATAGTAACTTAGTGTTCGTAAAACTAAAGAGTTTAGGGTATGGAGCGGCAAATTATACACATGGATCTTGACAGCTTTTTTGTGTCGGTTGAAAGGCTGATAAATCCAAAGCTGGTGGGCAAGCCGGTGCTGGTGGGTGGCAGCAGCGACCGTGGTGTGGTGGCCTCGTGCAGCTACGAAGCCCGGGCTTTTGGCATACATTCGGCCATGCCCATGCGCACGGCGAGGCAGCTTTGTCCGGAAGCTGTTATTGTAAAAGGCGACCACGACCAGTACAGTAATTTTTCGAACCAGGTTACCGAGATCATCAAAGAAAGCGTGCCGCTGTACGAAAAATCGTCTATTGACGAGTTCTATGCTGACCTCACCGGAATGGATCGTTTTTTTGGCTGTTACAAACTGGCCTCCGAAATCAGGCAAAAAATCATGAAAGAAACACACCTGCCCATTTCGTTTGCCTTGTCAACCAACAAAACGGTATCTAAGGTGGGTACGGGAGAAGCCAAGCCCAACGGGCAAAAGAATATTGCGGCCGGAAGCGAAAAAACGTTCCTTGCTCCACTCTCGATTAAAAAAATACCCATGGTGGGCGACAAAACGTATCAGCTGCTGCGCAACATGGGCATTGAGCGGGTGCGAACCGTGCAGGAAATGCCCATGCAGGTGATGCAAAAAGTGCTGGGCGAAAATGGTATTGCACTGTGGCGAAAAGCCAATGGCATTGACAATTCGCCCGTGGAACCATATAACGAAAGAAAATCCATCTCCACTGAGTGCACCTTTGAAAAAGATACCATTGACACCGACCATCTGCGGCGCGTGCTGGTAAGCATGACCGAGAAGCTGTGCTACCAGTTGCGCAGCGAAGAAAAACTTACGGCCTGCGTTACTGTAAAAATAAGGTACTCGGATTTTAACACGTACACCATGCAGGCCCGTATTCCCTATACAGCCATAGACAATGCGCTGATTGAAAAAGTAAAAGAGCTTTTTGGGAAATTATTTCAGAAAAGAATGCTCATACGCCTGATAGGTGTGCGGTTCAGTCATTTAATACAGGGCAGCCATCAGTTCGATTTATTCAGCGACACCGGCGAGCAGGTGTTGCTGTATCAGGCCATGGACCGGCTCAAGCGCCGTTTTGGAGATGAAGCGGTAATGCGCGCGGCAGCACTTGGTTTGGATAAAAGAGACGTCAATTTATTTAATGGGATAGAAAAAAAGAGTCAGGCTTCGTCTCCGCTCAGCCTGACGTGAATAGCATTGCTCAGTCTGACGTGAACAGCATTGCTCAGTCTGACGTGAACAGCATCACTCAGCCTGACGTGAACAGCATCGCTCAGCCTGACGTGAATAGCATTGCTCAGTCTGACGTGAACAGCATCACTCAGTCTGACGTGAACAGCATCACTCAGTCTGACGTGAACAGCATCACTCAGCCTGACGTGAACAGCATCGCTCAGCCTGACGTGAACAACCAGATGCTATCCGGATCAAAGACGAAACCGGTTGTCATCTTGAGCGGAGACGAAAGATGACAACCTAACAAAGACGAAGAAAAAAATTAAATGTTATTAAACTGCCACACATACTTTAGCTTTAAATACGGCACCATTGCGCCCGAAGAGCTGCCTGAGGTGATTAAAAAAAACGGTTACGGCAGTTTTGTACTTTCCGACATCAACAACACTTCGGCCATACTTGACACATTGCGCACAACACAGAAACAGGAAATAAACGTGATTCCGGGAATAGACTTTCGTAATGGCATAAAACAATGCTATGTAGGCATTGCCAGAAATAACACCGGGTTCAAACAGATCAACGAGCACCTCAGCGAACACCTGCACGCAGAAAAACCCTTCAGCCACGAAGCCCCGGTGTTTGAACATGCTTATATCATCTATCCGCTGGCTGCGTACACAAACCAGTCGCTTCACCCAAACAGTTTTATTGGTATCAACGCAAAAGAATTACAAAGCCTGCCCTTTTCATCCTTAAGGCACCTCAGCCATAAAATGGTTGTGCTGCAGCCCCTCAGTTTTCTCAACAAAAAGCATCACAACGCCCACCGCCTGCTGCGCGCCATTGATACTAACACGCTGCTCAGCAAGCTGCCGTCGCACGAGCAGGCGCCACCCGATGAGATGATACTGCCGGCAACAGAACTGTACGAAACCTTTAAAAACCACCCTCACATCATCAGCAACACAGAGCACATTCTGACTACCTGTAAGGTTGATTTTGAATTTGGCAAGCTGGCCAACAAAAATCCAAAATCGTACACCAGCAGCCTGAGCGAAGACATGGAAATGCTGCGCGAACTCTGTAATATGGGGCTGATGTACCGCTACAACGATGCGCCGGCTGAGGTGTGCGAGCGCGTGGAAAAGGAGCTGAGCATTATTGAAAAAATGAACTTTGCTTCGTACTTCCTCATCAACTGGGACATTACATCGTACGCCCGCGAGAAGGGATATTTTTACGTGGGGCGCGGCAGCGGTGCCAACAGCATGGTGGCCTATCTGCTGCGTATTACCGATGTGGATCCCATTGATCTGGATTTATATTTTGAGCGTTTTATAAACGAGCACCGCAGCAATGCTCCCGATTTTGATATTGACTTTTCGTGGACCGACCGCGACGACGTGACGCGTTATATTTTTGACCGCTTCGGTCATAAGCACACGGCGCTATTGGCCACCTACTCCACCTTTCAGCGCGATGCCGTAACCCGCGAGCTGGGCAAAGTATTCGGCCTGCCGCCGGGCGATATAGACCGGCTTCAGAAAATAAACAACATCGAAGAGGCCGACCACATCGGGAAACTGGTGCTTAAATACAGCGGGCTCATTCATGGTTTTCCGAGCCACCTGAGCATACACGCCAGCGGCATTTTAATTTCGGAAGAGCCTATTACTACTTACACCGCCACCATCATGCCGCCGAAAGGCTATCCCACCACCCAGTTCAGCATGCTGGAAGCCGAAGACATTGGCCTGTTTAAGTTCGACATCCTGAGCCAGCGTGGTTTGGGAAAAATAAAAGATGCCGTAAACATTATCCGACAAAACAAAGGGGTGGAAATTGACATTCACCAGGTGCGCGATTTTAAAGAAGACCCGGAAATAAAAAAACTGCTCAGGGTTGGCAAATGTATCGGATGTTTTTATGTGGAATCGCCGGCCATGCGGATGCTGCTAAGCAAACTGCGCGCCGATGATTACCTGCGGCTGGTGGCAGCCAGCTCCATCATACGCCCGGGCGTATCAAAAAGCGGCATGATGGGCGAGTACATTCTGCGCTACCGCAAAGAAGAAAAACGCGAAGAGGCGCGGGCACGAAATCCGGTGCTATACGATATTCTTAAAGAAACCTACGGCGTAATGGTGTATCAGGAAGACGTTATTAAAATCGCGCACCTGTTTGCCGGGCTGTCGCTGGCCGATGCCGATTACCTGCGGCGCGGCATGAGCTGGAAATTCAAGCAGCGCAATGAGTTTCACCTGGTAAAAGAAAAATTTTTTACCAACTGCCTCAAAAAAAATTATGATGTAAACACCATTGCCGACATCTGGCACCAGATTGAAAGCTTCGCCAACTTTGCGTTTTCGAAGGGCCATTCGGCGAGCTATGCCGTAGAGAGTTATCAGAGTTTATTTCTGAAAGCGTATTACCCCAAAGAATTATCAGGCGCTTTATCTTAAAGCCTACCATCCGCTCGAATACATGGTAGCCACGCTTAACAACGGCGGCGGCTTTTACCGCCGCGATCTTTACATACACGAAGCGCGCATGCACGGTGCCACCATTTTTGCGCCCTGCATAAATACCAGCACGGCACTGAGCGAAATACGCGGAAAAAATATTTACCTCGGACTGGGCATGGTGGCTGAACTGGAGGAGAACGCGATCAGGCAGATTGTTGGCGAGCGCGAAAAGAACGGGCTTTACACCGATTTGTATAACTTCATTAAGCGCACACATATTTCCATCGAGCAGTTACGTATTCTGATACGGGTAGGAGCATTTGCTTCAATCAATAAAAACAAACGCGAATTGCTGTGGGAAGCGCACATGTTTATAAGCCCCGAAACTGAAAAAACACAACACAGCGAACTGTTTGATGTGGAGCCCGAGCGATACGAGCTGCCTAAGCTATTAAACACCTGGCTCGACGATGCGATGGATGAAATGGAGTTGCTGGGATTTTCGCTGTGCTCGCCATTTAATTTGCTGAAGGATAAACTGAACAATTCCCTGCTGAGCCGCGACCTTAAAAAACTAACCGGCAAAACGGTAGAGATTGTGGGGTATCTGGTAAATGTAAAAACAACCTGGACGGGAGGAGGCGCAAAAATGCATTTCGGGACTTTTCTTGATCAGGAAGGTTACTGGATAGACAGCGTGCATTTTCCGCCATCGGCAAAAGCGTTCCCCTTCAGTGGCCCGGGCTGCTACAGGCTCATTGGTAAAGTGCATGAGGAGTTTGATTTTGTTTACGTGGATGTATCGCATCTGTACCGGTTGCCCAACCTGAACCGCGACGACGACATGAAACCTGAAAACATGGAGCTTTACGGGCCGCGCCGGCCGCAAATTGAACAGCGGGGCGGGCCACGAAAAGGCATGAAGCCTGCATAAAGTGCCGGGATTAGTTGTGCCAAAAAAATTCAAAACGCGTATCTATCAACATTCATTGCAGATAAAACCAACGTGGTTTGTTGGAAATGTATTTTAGAAAAAGTCGTTTTATTCTTTAAGGAATTTGTATGAACGCGATTGCAGGAATTTACGCCAGCCACGCGTGGCGTAGGAAAGGCCTGGCTCTTTTTGAGCGGGGTACTTTTTTCGCTCAAAAAAGCCGCAGCGAAGCACGGCGGCAAGCCGGTGGCTTGACGAGCGAGGCAGTGTGTGGCCCGGTGCCAGTGAGGAATAAACTGCATGTTTGTGGCCCGCACCGGCAGGCA
>CALMNJ010000458.1 GCA_937868675.1 uncultured Bacteroidota bacterium
ACTGCTAACCTCAATTACGAGATTGAGTTTTTTATTCATGCCGACCCCTGCCTGCCAAGCTCCTGCTCGGTTTGCGAATTGAATAATTGTGAGGTAAGGAAACAAGCCTTTGTGCGCCGTCTCGACTGGAATATAGGTAATGTGCTACCTGATGCGAAACACAGGGCCGATGTTTGAAGCCTTATTGACCCATTATTTTGCCTTTGGTCAAATTTTTTAAATTTGAAACCCGGATTTATGACTGAGGAAAAATTCATTGATATTGAAAAAATACTTCGTGAAAAGGCGGCGAGGTTGTACAGGTGGCTGCCGGGTTTTGCAATCAGGTGGCTAAAACGAAAGCTTCATGAGCAGGAAATAAATACCGCCATGCACCTTTTACGCAATGACAGGGGGCTCGACTTCAATACAAAGGCACTTGATATTTTGGGGGTTAAAGTTGTATCACTACATGCGGATCATATTCCGCTAACCGGAAATATTACCATTGCTGCAAATCACCCACTTGGCGGACTTGACGGAATGGCTCTAATAAAAGCGGTAGGCGAGGTAAGGCCCGATGTTCATTTTTTTGTGAACGATATTTTGAAGAATATTCACAATTACGGCGATGTTTTTATTGCCGTTAACAAACTCGGTACAAGTTCGGCCGGCGCACTTCGTACAATGGAACAAACCTTCAGGCTTGGCGGAGCAGTGCTTATTTTTCCGGCTGGGCTCGTATCACGCAAGATAGATGGTAAAGTGCGTGACTTAAGCTGGAAGAAGAGTTTTGTAACACAGGCAATAGATCACAAACGTCAGGTTATTCCAACTTATATTGAAGGACAAAACTCAAAGTTCTTTTACAACTTTGCAAGGTTCCGAAAATGGATTGGCATAAAAGCCAATATCGAAATGCTCTTTTTGCCCGACGAAATGTTCAATCCCAGAAAAAAGGACATTCTGATTCACTTTGGCAAACCGTTTAATTATACCGTTTTCGACGAAAGCCGCAGTCACAAGCAATGGGCCGATTTGATGTATAAATTCATTTACTCGCCGGAGTTTATGAAGGGCATGCGTTTTGAAGAGTACATCGTTTTGCCGCATGTCCAAAGCAAACGCAATGCTTAGAGGGCATGTTATAATGCGTAGGCTTTTGCTGAAGTTGTTTTTAATTTTCTCACTCTTTGTTTTATTCTCTTTTTCGTGTGCAAGTCAAAAGAGCGTCCTTCAAAAGGTGGAGTCACTTTACCAGAAAAAGGGCAAACCAATGCCTGGCGACTGGCTCTCAACCAACGATGAAAAACATGTCACCCTTGAGGAGTATCAGCAAAAAAATCCCTCACGTGCCGATCAGGGAAAAAACACCATTTACATTTATCAACTCGGAAAAAATTCTCGGTCCGAAGATTCACTATTGGCCATTACCCGCCAATACCTTGAATGCGTTTATCACCTCAAAACAAAAATGGCGGATAAATTCGATGTTTCGATTGTGCCAGACAGCATGCGGCGCGAAAGCAATGGTACGATCGTACAGGTGAGCACACATTTTATACTCGATACGATTGTAAATTTGCCCATGCCTGCCGATGCAGCTGCAGGCATATGCTTCACCAAATACGACCTGTATCCGGATGATAACTGGAATTTCGTGTTTGGGCAGGCCTATTTGCACCTGCGCGCTGGTGTCTGGTCTTTTTCAAGGTATGGTGATGCCAATAATCCGGACGAGTTTGCTCTCGTGCTGCGCCGCACACTAAAAGTGGCCGCTCACGAAACAGGACACATTTTTTCGCTGAATCATTGCGTGCGTTACGAATGCGATATGAATGGCAGTAACTCGCTTTACGAAAAGGACCTTTTGCCTATGCACTTTTGTCCGGACTGTCTCGAAAAACTTGCATGGAACCTTAACTTTGATATTGAAACACATTTTAATGGTTTAAAGACCTTTTACGAAAGGTACGGTTTTAACGAGGAAGCCGATTTTATGAACCGCAACATTCATCGGATAAAAAACTAAAATTGACTTTAGTACGTTTAATCGTTATGCGACTGTTGTTTTTTACGATCGGTGCGTTAGTTGTGTGTGCCTCCGCTGCATACAGGCAACCTGGAGAAGCTGATAAGCTGCGGCTGCTTTACAGGGAAAAAGAAAAACCAAAACCCGGCGACTGGCTACAGCACAATAGCGAAAGGCATTATACACTAGGTAACTACATGAATTCAAATCCTGTTCGGCCCGACAAAGTGCGGCGCCTTATATATGTTTACCGGCTTGGTACAAACACTGCTTACGAAGACTCATTAATTGCCATAACGTGCCGGTATCTGGAATGTGTTTTTCATTTAAGAACAAAAACAGCTCAAACACTTCCGTTATCATGTGTGCCAAAGGGTATGAGACGGATGCACGATGGTAACTTGCAGGTATGTACAAAGTTTGTACTTGATACCCTTGTCCGTATACCGGTATCTTATGATGCGGCTGTGGCCATTTGTTTTACGAAACACGATCTGTATCCGAATCCATCCTGGAACTATGTTTTTGGCGAAGCGTCATTGAAACAAAGGGTAGGTGTGTGGTCGTTTAGCCGTTACGGAAATCCAAATAACAAGCCCGAATTTAAAAAGGTGCTGGCAAGAACCTTAAAAGTGGCTTCGCACGAAACCGCACATATGTTTTCTTTGAAGCATTGCATTCGTTACGAGTGCAACATGAATGGCAGCAATTCGCTTGAAGAATCGGATAGGCAACCCCTGTATTTTTGCCCTGATTGCTTGCAGAAACTGTCCTGGAATATGGGGTTTACACTCAAGGATCATTTTAAGGGGCTGGAGTCGTTTTACAACCGGTATGGTTTTGCGGGCGATTCCTTATTTATTAGAAAAAACCGGAGCCTGCTAAATTAAGGGTTTGCTATTATTTCCTGCACAGGTAGATCATTTCGCCGGCTGGTAACCGGTAGCGGTCAATCAGTTCCGGACTCAATGTGGTTACAAAGTCGTCAACCGTTACTTTAAATCCGGCTGCAGCCAGCTTATCCTTGTAATCAAGTCCAAAAAGCCTTACGTGGTCTTTTTGCCAGTAGTGTTTTTCGCGGTCTTCCGGACTGGTTATGCTCTTGTCTTCCAAAGTAGTGGTGCTCGAATTATCCAGCGGCACCTGAAAAATGCCCCAGCCTCCGGGTTTCATTATCCTGTAAAGCTCGTGCATACACTGATTGGCATCTTCCACGTGTTCCAGCACATGGTTACAAAAAATCACGTCAAAGCTATCATCCTTAAACGGTGCATGATGCAGGTCGAAATGCACATCGGCTATGGGGCTGTTGTAATCTCCGGTGGTGTACTCCAGATTTTTTTGTTTTTTAAACAACTTGTAGAAACATTGTTCGGGTGCAATATGCAACATTTTGTGAGGGGCAGTAAAAAAATCGCTGCGTTGTTTAAGATAAAGCCACAACAAACGGTGCCGCTCAAGAGACAAGCTACCCGGGCAAAGAACGTTTTTTCTTTTGGCGCGGCCGCTGTATCCATAAGGCAGAAATTTGCGGTAGGTTTTTCCTGAAATCGGATCTTCATAACGGTTACCGTAATACACCAACGGTGCAATTTTGCTGAACCAAAGGCTCAGGCGTATCAGAACCGGGCGAGGTATAGTGCGTAAAAGGAAATGAAACATAATTTACGGGACACAAAATTATAAATAAGATCGCAATATAAGCCTGGTATTAAAAAATAGGGTGCTTTCAGCGCAGCACTGTAACGTGACCCACAAGGTTATGAATTTTATTAAATACATCAGTAGCCTGTGCTTTCCAGACATAAACCTCTTCTTTTATTGGCTCTTCACCTCCAGGAGTCATGCCATCCCAAGGTTGGTTAATGTCGTTGGAGGTAAATATTTTTTTACCCCACCTGTCAAAAATGCTCACGCTCAATTTTGTAATGCCAAAGCCTTTGATCTGAAAAAAGTCGTTGAGCCCATCTCCATTAGGCGTAAATACATTTGGTACATAAATGGCAAAGGCCGGTTTAATGTCAAGTAACGTGGAGGCTGTATCGGAGCAACCTGAGCTGCTCTTCACAATTTGTACAATCATGGGCTTCGTCTTATTATCCAGTTTAATAAAGTTGTGGGTAAATGTAGATGAGTTGTAGGTGGAACCATCGCTTATATAATATTTGAGGAACGAAGCCCCGCTCGCGGTTGACTTTACGTCAATTACCGGTTGGTCCTCGTCAATTTGCGGTGGGTCAACCACGAAGCCAGCGTTTGGTTTAGGGAATGTGTTTATGAAGGACGGAACATTTAAACTGCTCACACAACCACTATCGCTGGTAACTGTAAGTTTTATAGCAAAACTGCCAGGATTAAAACAATGCGATGGGTTCGCAATCCCCGTAAAAGTAGGCGTTGCATCACCAAAGTCCCAGGCAAAATTGCTGATGCTTCCCGATGGGATGGAGCTTTGATTGCTGAATACCACGCAAAGCGGAGGACAACCCTGTTGTTTATCAGAAGTAAAAAAAGGCACTGCCTTTACGTTTAGATACATGTTTGAAATTTTAGTAGCGGTGCATCCGTACTGACTCATCACCGAGTGTTTTACAGGGATTAGACCGGTAACCGAAAAGGAGTAAGTTGGATTCATTTCCCCATTGTCCTGAACCGCATCATTATTAAAGTCCCACCAGTAAGCTGTTATTGAACCATCGGAGCAGGTGGATAAATTGGTAAACTTCACCTCATCATTCAGGCATACCGGTTTTGAGCTGGACTTCCGGAAGTCGGCAACCGGCAAAGCTCTTACCACAATGGTTTTGCTTGTTACTGAAACGCACTGATTGTTGCTGATAGCCTGCAGATTGCAGATTACGGGGCCACTGCCCGGATACAGTTTGGAAGGATGGTAATTCGTTGAATCATCCCAGGTGCCATCGTTTTCAAAATCCCATCGCCACTTTACAACCGAGCCAGTTGCAATGCTGGTAAGGTTTGTAAAAGTGGCTGGCGAATTAAGGCATGGGTTATTAACCGTGTAGTTTACAACCGGCAGGTCGTAAATAACGACGGACGAATTTTTTTTATTAATGCAGCCAAGATCTGACACGGCAGTAAGCTCCACCTGATAGATACCGGAATTGGTAAAGGTATAGGAGGGGTTCTGTATGGTGGCAAAGGTGTAAAAGTTGGCACTCCAAGTATATGAAAGACTGCTGCCACTGCCTGGAAGCGAATTGTTTGAAAAGGTAACTGCGTTGCCAAGACATACATTATTTACACTGAACAGCGCTGTTGGATTACTATACACGGTAATCTGTTTTCGCAGGGTGTCAAAGCAATTAAAATTGTTTTTGGCGATTAGCATTACCGTGTAATGACCTGCGGCGGGATACACAAAGGTTGGGTTTTTTACCGAATTGTCAATTGTACCGTTGTTGTCAAAATCCCAGTTCCAGCCGGTAATGCCAAGCGTTGGGGTAAGGTTACTAAAACTTGTGCCAAGGCCCTGACAAACAGTGCCGGCGTTAAATGTTGGCGTTGGCAGGGCGTTAATCGTAATTTGTTTTACGGTAGTATTGCTGCATGTTAATCCCGCTTCAGGGTAGCTAAACTCGGTAAGTGAAACCGAGTAAACACCCGGCCCTGGTAACTGTATTTGTGGATTACCGGTAGTTGATGTAAGAGCTGATGGCAAAAAACTCCAATAATGCGAAGTAATACTGCCCACCGGTATCACGCTTAGATTGGTAAAGGAGGTTATGCTTTTATGGCAAAAACTGCTAACCGTATAATTTGTGAAGGGTTTCGGATAAATAATGGCCACGTTGGTGAACGTTTTTGTACAGTTGTTGTTTGATGTCGCAATAATATTAAGAGTGTAACCATTAACGTTATAAGCCGTGTAGGTATGGGCTACCGTAAGAGTTAAGGGATTGGTGTAAGTGGTGATGGTGCCATCGCCAAAATTGATGGTTGCAGAAGGCACCGTTCCGGCAGCAATACTCAGGTTGGGATTAAAACTCACCTGATCAAAAATACAGGAACTGTTAATGGTGGTAAGACTGCTGGTAGGGTAAGGGTTAACCTGTACAGGAGCAGTAGCGCTGTTCATGCAGTTTTGATTGCTCTGTGCCGTGAGTGTCACCACATAGGTTCCGTGCAATGTATAATTGTGCGAAGGTGAAGTCAGAGCCGAAATTCCGCTATCCGAAAAATCCCAAGAGTAAGACGTAATCGTTCCCAGCGAAATGGTGCTGGTGTTTACAAAATTAATATTCCCCCCCAAACAAACAGGTGCAGCACTGAAATTAGGAATGGGAAGTGGATGCACCACCACATTGTTGGTGGCGGATGATACACAGCCTTTATTCGATGTGGCAGTAAGAGTGGCCACATAGGTAGATGCAAGCGTGTAAGTATGGAATGGATTTTGACCACTAACATTAAAGCCGTCTCCAAGATTCCAGTTAAAACTGCTTACGGTGCCAGTTGGGATTGAGAATGTTGTGCTGAATTGGCTGGCTGCATTAAGACATACTCCCGGAACCGAGAACGAAATAACGGGTAAGGGATCAATTGTTACCGTTTTGGTGAGGATGGTTGAACATTCGTTGTTACTTGAAACAGTGAAGGTAACCGGGTAACTTCCGTTTGTACTATAGGTGTGTATAGGGCTTTGCCCCGAACCAGTTGCACCATCTCCAAAATCCCAGCTATAACCGTAAATAACAGAAGGTGGGTTAATTGCCGATGTGCTGCTGAAGGAGGTAGAATTACCAAAACACATATTACCCGTTGTTGTAAAATTTACAACCGGCATTGGGTAAACCACCTGTGTTTTTGCGACCGTTGAAATACAGCCCATATTACTGGTAGCCGAAAGGCTTACCGTGTAATTGCCGCTGGCAGAGTAGGTATGAGGTGGCGGACTAAGAAGGGTGGAAAGTGAATTATCACCAAAATTCCAGGTATAGCTGTTAATGGAAGAAGGGCCCGGGCTCGGCACAATGGATGTGCTCGACGGGAAACTGAATGAAGCAGTCTGGCAATCAGGATTTACACTAAAGTTAAGTTGTGGTAGTGGAAATACTGATATGTTGTAGCTGGCAGTGTCGCTGCAATTGTGATTGGTGGTGGCAATCAGGCTAACCGAATACGTGCCGCTGCCGGGGAAACTAACGGTTCCCGGACTGACAACCGTACTGGTGCCGGCGGTTCCGAAGTTCCATAAATAGCTGGTTATTGAACTTGAGCCAATGCTCGAAACGGTCGAGTTGTTAAGGTAGGTATAAGGGAGAGAACAGTTGTTGGCAGTGGTGAAATTAAAAATTGAAGTCGGATTCGGAAACACGGTAATGGGCACCACAGTAGTTGAAGGGCAGTTTAGATTACTCACAATATTCAGGGTTATTACATAGTTGTTTGTTACGGAATAAAAATGCGTTGGATTCTGAAGCGTGGAGGTGTTTGCCGCACCCGAAGCCGGGTCTCCAAAATTCCAGTTATAGCTGGTAACGCTGCCGCTAACTGCCGCCGTTGTTACAGTAAAAATAGCATTCTCGCAGGATGCCGGCACACTGATGGTAACAGCCGGGTATGGAAAAATGGAAATGGCCTGAAACGCCGTGTCGGTACAACCCGAATTGGACATGCCTACCAGCCTTACCGTGTAATTGCCAATGCCCGGAAACGTATAGGTAAGGCTGGACGCCGAAGTGGTGCTGGTGTTGCTCCCTCCAAAATTCCATGTATAAGTAATGGGGGTTGAGGCCGCAGAGTTGTTTGTGAACGTGAAGTTTTGTGTACAGGCATTTACCGATGCCGTGCTGAATGCCACGCTTGGCGAAGGCGAAATGGAAAACACATTACTGGTAGTGGCCGAACAGCTGTGGTTTGTCATTGCGGTAAATGTTACCGAGTAAGTTCCCGGACCGTTATAAATATGGACTGGGTTCGCCTGTGTTGAGGTTCCGCCGTCACCAAAATCCCAGAAAAAAGTGCTCAAACTACCGGAGGCAACGGCTGTTGATGTGGCGGGTGTAAACGATGTGCCATTTATGTCGCAGAGCGGATTGGCTGAAAAACTGATGATGGGGGGCGGAAAAATACCCAGTGTTTGTGTGAGGGTGGAGGCGCAGCCCTGATTGCTTATCGCTGTCAGGGTAATCGTGTAATTGCCATTGGCAGTGTAACTATTTGTGGGGTTAACAGCGTTAGACGTGACCCCGTTGCCAAGGTTCCATGTATAGCCGGAAACACTACCCGGAGAAATGGTAGTATTGTTTGAGAACTGTATGATGGTGTTTATGCAGTTTGAAGGAGGGCTAAACGCAATATTTGGAAAAGGAAATATGGTTATTGGTGTAATTACCGAATCGGCACAGCCTTGACTGCTATATGCTTTTAATTTAACCTGGTAGGTTCCTGGTGTTGTGTAAATATGGCTTGTGTTCAATACCGTTGCTGTTCCACCATCGCCAAAACTCCATTTATAAGAGGTAATGGATGCTCCTGAAATGGACGAGGAGGCATTGAAAGTATATTGCAAAGAGCATGGGCCTGTTGAAACGGGTGTAAATGAAAGCACAGGGGCAGGTCGGTTAATAAGCGTATGTGTAAATGTGGGCCCCGGACAACCCGGAATGAGTATTGTTGTGCAGGTGTAAACGCCGGCGGCAGATACAGAAATACATTGGTTTGGATTATTTGAAACTCCCGGACCATTCCAAGTGGTGGTAGAAAAACCTACAGGCGCACACATTGATATTGGAATGTTCGGACATGTTGTGTCCGACACCGTGGTGGCAAAGTTTGTACACAATCCGTCAATATAGGCGTAGGCAAAGTGACCTGAAGGGCCACAGTCGTACACGGTAAAACGAAGCGTTACGTTTTGTCCAATGTTGGGGGTGAGGTCAATCAGTACATTTGTCCAGTTCTTGTAGCTTACCGGCGAATTGTTGTTTGGTGCTCCCAGTGTGGAACTGGTGAGTCCAAACGTGTTGGTACCAGCCGAGGCCTGATAAAAGGTGCAGGGCACCGGATTGCCAAGCGTATCTACAATCTCACTTGTAAATCGAGGCTGCTGGTTTAAAGGATGTCCGCCATCGTTCAACACTAATGCATAACGGTAAGTAAAGTTGGCGTTGGCGGCGGTTACAAAAAATGTTTGTGAGATACGGTCGGCAATACCACCCACGGCAGTGCTTCCAAGTCTGAGCGAAAAATTACCTCCACCCGGATACACACATGGAAAACCGCCGTAGGGATCCGTTCCTGATGACATAATGGTTTGATCGCCGTTGGAATTCGGGCAGCAACCCGTGGCATTAAACAGGGGATTGTATCCCGTGCTTCGCACCCAACCCGACATGTTGCCCTGCTCAAAATCAATATTGGTACAGGGGCCCGCGCTCACGGTTGCCTGATTAAATCCTTTTGCCCCCGATGGAGTATCGTGTACTTTCCACACAATATCTTTTTCATCTATCAGGACACCCGATTGATGCTCTTCAAAAATGTGCCGTTGGGTTTCTATCAGTTCAGCGCGTTCTTTGGCGCTCATTTGCTTTTTATCAGCGAGGGCATTCCAATACGCAAGATTGAAAAAAGGTGATTTCGTTGGATCATGAGTTTCGTTTTGCTGCGCCCTTATTGCACCAGCAAAAACTAAACACACTACAAACCAAAACAAGTAACAATTCTTCATGCAAGCAACTAAAATT
>CALMNJ010000459.1 GCA_937868675.1 uncultured Bacteroidota bacterium
GAAGCTGAACAAGCCAGCTAAACCAAGCCGCATTTTTAACAGCGAGGCCGAAGCAGAAAAGTGGCTCCAGGCTGTTGAACAAGAGCTGGTACCAGTTTGGTAAACAGTTTCGAGATTTAATTTCACTTACTGTATTTAATTTCGAACGAAATTAAAGTCTTTTAGTATTTCCTTATAAAGCTTGTCGAATTTGCTGCTTTCTTTCAAATTAAGAGAGGAGCGTTTGTAGTTAATGGTTTTGTTAACAAAATCAATACAATAAACCGTGGGGTCGCAGCGCAAAATATTTTCGTCGGTTATGGGATCTATTTCGTGCGATACCACTTTTACGTTTACCAGCACCAGCTTGCGAAGTTTGTACGTACAGGCCACGGCTACCAGTTCAGGATCGAAGAGCGAATATTCGAAATAACGCGTGGAGGCCTGGCCGTTTTCGTTTGCCGGAAAACGGGGCAGCAGAAATGCGGCAATATTGTTAAGCTCCAGCTCGTCGGCAAAGCCAGGCTTCAGATGGTGGCATAGCAGGCGGCTTGTATCGGATGAAAGACTGCAATAGGTTGTAAGCTCATCGCGCAAACGTTTTTCGGTAAGGTACTTCAGCGACCCATAGGGGCCATTGGCCGGATTGGCATCCAGGCAATAAATGAGACTGCACATGTTGCCATAACTTTCTTTTTTAAGCTCGAAGGTGTCGAGTTTTTGTAGCGTCTCGTAAAGTTTTTTTTCGGCAGGGCAGGATGGGTTAGGTTTGCTTTTGGCGTACTGGGCTGTATCGCAGAGGTGCAAAGTAAAATAACCGCTAGTCGTGTTGGCATCCAGTTTTTTTCGGAAATAATCAAAGGCATCCTTGTTGGTAATAAACTCAAGGGTATCCGTATCAAGCAGTTTTTTGTTTCGCGCCAATTTAAGTTCCTGTGGACTCAGATCCAGCATTCCTTCCTGCATGCGGTAAAAAACGGAGTTGATAATGGTTTCGGCTTCGTATTTGCCGGGGCAGCTCACAAATCCGGGCTTACCTTTGGTTTTGGGTATTTTATAATCGCTGCTGTAACGCCCGGTAATAAAACTTTTTTTACTGTACAAGGGCATAAAGTTCATGCGACGCAGGCATTCGCTCAGGTAAGTGGTGTAAAAGGCGTCGTTGGGATAAAACAATAATTGCCGGAAAGATTGCTCCATACAGTTCTCGTAATTTTTGTTCTCGAACTCAAGGTTAATACACTCGTCAATGGCCCGCTGCCGTAATTTCACAAAAGTAAGTGAGTCGTAAAAAAAATTTCTTCTGCGACTAAGTTCTTCTGTTGTAAACTGGTGGCTCAGGTTACGGTGTTCGCTTTTACCAGGCCGGTGCAGTTGAAAATAATTAAGTTCCACCGCCATAATATCCCGAAGCGCTTTGCTGCGGTCTTCGGTACGTTGCAGCAGGTCGTAGTTTTGTTCAAGCAACACCGGGTTAAATTTATTTTCGCGCATCAGCCTCATGGCGCAGTTATCGGCCTCCTGTTCGTCGCTTGTAATTTTCCCCGAAACTTCTACCTGTAGTAGGTAATCGCTCACCAGCTCACCAAATTTTTTTATTTCGGGTTTCGCATAATATTGTTTTGTTTTTTTGAACCGCTCCAGTTCGTGGTGCGAAAAATGATGACCGAGCTCGTGGGCCAGCATGGCAGCCAGTTCGGCTTCGCAGCGCATGCGGGCCAGCAGACCCAGGTTTATTAACAGCGAACCATCGGCCAGTGCTATCAGGTTCATGTCGGGATCGCGCACCAGATGGATCTTAACCGGGTGATCGTGCCGGTGCTTTTCACTGAACATTTTGGAGAGTAAAGTATTAAGGTAATTGCTGATGGCCGGATCGGCGATAATGATGTTGCCATCGAAAGCCGATTGCTGTATGGCGAGGCAGTGTTCGTAAAATTTTTCGAAGTCTTTTGGCGACTTAAACTCCGGCTGATACCGGGCCTCAATCACCTTCCGGAAAAGCTCGCGGTTGAAACTTGGAGTGGGTTTTTGCTTCGGGGCCGGGGTGATTGTGTGCTGTGAAAAGGACTGGGCGCAAAGGGAACCGTAAAAAACGAACGAAACAAGAAGAAAGAAAAAACGCATGCGGCCCTTAAACAATATTCATTGAGAACTCTAAGATATGTTTTTAGCGCCAATCGGGAGCCTCGGTAACTGTCTAAATTTGATTTGGGCGCCCCGCGAGGTTCGTCTAAAGAGGCATGCTTCACTCGCGGCCGGGCCCTACGCTTTAGCCGGCTGGCAATACATAAGAGGCGCAAGATACAAGCGGGTGCGGGGTCTGCGGGCAGAGCCGCGCAGCCTCCGCCCCGCTGCGCCTCTAATGCCTTGCTGTGCCGGGCTGTCGCTTCGGTCCCTGGCGCAACTTCACGAATAAACAGAGTACTCTTAGCAAAAAGGTTTAATCAAATTTAAACAGTTACTCAGTAAAGCAAAACACACACGGGAGTTATTGGTTTCGTATTAGAAAGAATTTAATACTATTTTAATGCAACTTGTGCCTTCTGCATTAAACCAAAAAACTCAAATCGGGTAAAATCCTTCACACGGGCTGAGGCATTATTTTTTTAATGCATGAGCTTAAACACTTCAACATTACCCGAAGAGTCGGTAATTTGCAGATAATATATTCCCTCCGAAACCCCATCCATGCCGACCATAATGTAATTATCCTCGCGTCTTGCAATGGTTGGCGTAATTTCTTTACCCAGGGCATCCATCAAAAGCATGGAAGGTTGTTTTCCCCTGACCCATTCAACCTTAAATGCTTCCTTAACAACACTTGGATATACTTTGTAATTTGATTGTTCCATATTGCAGGGACCCGAATACGCGATACTCAGAAACTTTATTGTACCATCAAAGTCTTTCTGTGCCAGCCTATAATAATTCTGCTCACTGGGTGCTGGCTTTAGCAAACCGTACCGGTAACTATGCGGCTCACTGCTGTTCCCATGCCCGCTTACCTCCGCCACATTTTCCCAGGTTGTTCCGTTGGCACTATATTGTATTGTAAAACCCTGGTTGTTTTTTTCAGAAGCTGTTTGCCAGTTCAGTTCGATATTGTCGCCGCTACAGGTTGAATAAAAGCCTGTAAGCTCTACAGGCAAAGGGTTGTTGCCATTAAACGATGCAAGGGCAAAAGGACTGAAAGAAGTGACAAGGCCTGAGCTGGTAATGGTACCGGTAGTGGTACTTCCATTTGTGCTGCCGTTGCCGTGATCGTCCCATTGTGTACCGTTCCAGCGCGCCACCCTCAGGTCGCTCAGTACGGTTACACCACCGCTTCTGGAAGCCCAGGTAAGACTTACGCTCACATTGGCAGTACTTGTGGTGCGGTCAAGTATCCAGTATTCAGTGCTTGAAACGTGGTGCAATGTACCCGCCTTCAGCGAAATAGAATAGCTTGGGTCGGGGCTCGTTAAAAAATACTCGGCTGTAAACTGCGCCGTGGTAGTTGACGGGGCTGAAATAAATATGGGGGCATAGTTGAATGTTCCACCAGAAGAAGTGCCTCCTACCGGAAATCCAAATGCGTCGTTTCCTGTTTTCATTACCTGGCCGGCAACGTAGCTGCTATCGCTGGCACCGGATGTGGTAACATTATCACCAATATTCAGTAGGTTGGTTGAGGTGGAAACCAATCTGCCTTTGCTAAAGATCAGAGATTGTGAGGCGCCATCCATGGTAAGACCAGAGGTGAGTGAAAGCAATTTTGAAGCATTTGTTTTGGCCATTATTAATGGGCCATTGTAAACACCGGTAGCACCTGTTGCATCCAGTGTGGTGTTTGATGAACCAGTGAAGGCCAGAGAAGCATTACCGCCGTCGTAACCTGATTGTATGTAAACGTTGCCCTGACAGCCGATATAATTACTATTAATAGCCCCATTACTGAGGGTTAGTGTGTGAACAGATTCAACGGTGTCGCTCGCAGCCACGGTAAATGTAGAATACACGCCACAAGAACCCCCACCACTAAAAAATAAATCGTAAAACGAGGTGGCGTTAATTACATCAATCCCATAAGTTCCCCAAAAACAATTAGAATAAGGCTCGAGTATTACGATACCATTATTGTGTGAAAAAGTACCCGCCGAATGCTTAAATAATATGGTGTTACTGCTCCAGGTTCCACCTATAGAAAGACTTCCTGTTGGGGCCGTGAAATTTCCCAGAGTTTGATTGAAACCCTGTATATAGAAATCGGTAACACCGCTGGCCGGAGACAATGTTCCGGAAGTTTTGTTAATACCCAGGGCGCATGTGCGTGGAGCACCCGAACTTACTGAATACGTTTGGGCACCTGTGCCATTGGCGGTTAAAGTGCCCGAGCCGCCATCCGATCCTGAATTAATATATAAGTTACCTGCAAAACTAAACTGCCCTGTAATGTAACCATCGTTATGTACAAAATCGCCTGCGGCAGCTGCAATATCACCACTGGCAGTTACCAGGTTGGCGTAGGTTCCGCACGAACCGCCGGCATTAATGGTGACATGATTAAACTGTGTGGCAGCGATTACATCCACGGTATAGGTTCCCCAAAAGCAGTTGTTGTAAGGGTCAAATACCACAGTGCCGCTGTTGTGTGAAAAAGTACCGGCATTGTGTTTAAACAAAACGGTGCTGCTGCCCCATGTGCCGCCAATTGAGAAGGTGGCGGCGGGAGCCGTAAAATCGCCGAGGGTTTGCACAAAGCCCTGTACCGAAAGCGAACTGGTGCCACCGGCAGGAGTTAAAGCACCCGAACTTTTGTTTACGGCCAGCACGCAGGTGCGCGGTGTTCCTGAAGTAATTGAATACGTTTGGGCACTTGTGCCGTTTGCGGTAATGGTTCCTGTTCCACCATCGGCAGTTGAACCTATGGCAAGATTACCTGCAAAACTAAACTGCCCTGTAATGTAACCATCATTATGTACAAAATCGCCTGCGGCAGCTGCAATATCCCCACTGGCAGTTACCAGGTTGGCGTAGGTTCCGCACGAACCGCCGGCATTAATGG
>CALMNJ010000460.1 GCA_937868675.1 uncultured Bacteroidota bacterium
TGGCAATGGTAACAGGGTGGTTAGGCTTGATGCTGCTGGCAACTACGATAATTTTGTAAATACGCCAACACAGCAGTTTCAGGAAGTTTGGGATATGGGCTTTCACTGCGCCACCAATAATGTGTTTGTACTTGGTGGTGGAACCTATACCAATAATTCGGGCGCAACTCTTGACGCAACAACCGCAGCCATTACCTTATCCACTTTTCAGCCTACCAACAACAGCATTGCACAGGATGTGGTGTCGAATGCGATTGATGATCAGGGTAAAATATTTATTATTTACGCATCGGGCATTACGGGCCTGAACAACAAAATGTGCCTCATAAATTCAACATTTAATGGCAACATCTGGACACAGCCCAGTACCTTCAATTCTTTTAGTGAGCAGGGAAATAAAAGCCAATATCAGGGCGCCGGATCGCTGAGTTCGAACGGATTTAACTGCCTGGCAGTTAATGCCAACTACCTCTATTACTACGATGGGTTCAATCTTTCGGCGTATAATAAAGCAACCGGCGTACTGGTGGCCGCAACCACATTAACCACAACCCTTAAGAGGCAGGGTGGAATTGCGGTTGACGATTGCGATAACCTTTATCTGGGTGGTTACGGAAATATTCTCTCCTATCATTTTAACGGCAGCAGCTTTAGTGCCCTTCCTTCGCTCTCGCTCGGATCAGCGGGGCCCGGCACACCATATGTGTACGATATTAAAATGGACAAACAAACAAAAATACTTTATGTGTGCGGAAGTAATTTTGTGGGCAATTATCAGGCAGCCAATAGCCTTGCCTGCCCTACAGCCACGTCGCTTTGCTTTAATAATGTACCAAGTTCGTTTGCCCTTTGTGCAGGTGGTCAGGTAACCGTTGTTGTTACCAATGGTTCTAACCTAACCAACCCCAGCTATTCCATGCAACCGGGAAGCTACACCAACACCACCGGTACTTTTGTAATTACACCTACGGCCAGTGTTGTTTATACTACCTATATAACGGGTACCAACGCAGGTAATGTGGTAGTAACACAAACCAATGTGGCAAATGTTACCGTTTACCAAACCCCTACGGCGGCGGTTACCACAACGCAAAGCTCATGTACAAGCACAGTCAATGGTTTCAACATTAACCTAGCATTTGTGCCAACTTCAACATCAAGTCCATCATATACGGTATTGTGGTCGCCGGTACCGAATAATATTTTTTCGCCTTCGCAGCTTACAGCAACAGGAGGAATAGCTCCGGGTGTTTACACCGCAACAATTCAAACCACCAACGGTTGTTCTACATTAATTAACTTCTCAATTAACCCACAGCCCGACCCGGCAACCTTTAATGTGAGCCCTTTTGGTCCTTATGTTGTTAACTGCTATAATCCTAACCTGGCGATAAATTATATTCCACCATCACTCAATTATACTACCACTAACGGGCTTTACGCACCAATCATTGGTTCATCGGCTGCCTTTACAAGCACAATGGCCAATGGCGTTTATACGGTTACCGCAGTGCATCCAACTTCTGGCTGCACATCTACCCGCACCTATGTGGTGACACAAAATACGTTGGCGCCCACCTCATCCATTACTCCGCCGTTCCAAACGATCACTTGTTCCAATGTAGCGGTGACGGATATTACAGCCCAGATTACACCATCCACCAATGCACAGCACATTTGGCTGGCTCCGGTGGGAGGGAGCTTAACAGCAACTGGTTATTCAACTAATTATACGCCTGGCGGGCCCGGAACTTATACTCACATAGCGGTAAACCTTTCAAACGGATGTAGTGTTTCCAAAACATTCACGGTTTTTGCCAATATCGGTTTTCCAACGTTTAGTGTGCAATGCCCTCAGAACTTCACGTTAGGCTGTAACACAAAAAGCACAACCCTGTTAAACATTACAGGTGGGCAAACCGATCCACCGGGCGGTAATTTAAATTACGCTTTCCTCACACCTGGTTCAACCAATAATCCGGTTTACTCTCCGAATCCAACGGGAACCTGCGCGGCCGCCGGTGTGTGGACCTTATTTACAAAAGATACACAAACGGGTTGCGTTACCAAAGTTCAGATTTCGGTAATCCTTAACAATCAGGGACCCATTCTGGATACACTGATAGTGCCATCAAACGTTCTGGACTGTGATAACCCATCAGTGGTACTTGAAGGTTTGAGCAGCACGCCGCAAACAGCCTATAATTGGCTATTCCCGGGTAACCCTGGTAATTTTCAAAGCAGTACAATTACCGTAGTTACAAATACGGCGGCTCCAAACAATTCTGTTATTGCAGTTTATACACTCGTTCTCACCGATAATAACAACACCTGCATCACTTCTACCACGGTGCCCATGAAACAAAATCTTTATCCACCAAAACCAGGAATATCTCTGAGCAATCCGGCCATTACCTGCCTTACCAATACCATTACACTTACTACCCAGAGCGGCAGTGGTATTCCTCCGGGTACTTTCCCTACACCTAAACCCGTTGTTGCATTTATCTGGAGGGGCCCAAGCCCTCAAACGGAGCAACAGTTGAGCAGCACCTATATCGGGTATATGCCGGGCACTTACACACTCATTGTAAAAGACCTTACAAATGGTTGCACGGCCTCAACCACTGCCATTGTCAGTGATCTGAGAGCATATCCAGATGTAAACCAGCCTAATGGGCCTAACGCGTTTGTACTTGACTGCGGCCTTACTGCTGTTACCATATCACCTAACATTACACCCGATCCTGCGTTTACATACACATGGGTACCACCGTCCAATACCATCGCAACCGGTGATGTGCACAAGTTGGCTTTCAGCACAAGTGCGGCAGGCAATTATTTTATTATGGTAACTAATACCGTAAATGGTTGTGTTAGCAGTGGAACTGTTGATGTGATAGACGGAACACTGACAGCTGACTTCAACCCGGATCCAGATTTTGGATATGCTCCCTTGCCGGTGAAATTCAATAACCGATCACACACTACAACCGATTTTGAACACCTCACAACCATTTGGAATTTCGGAAATGGAATTACGCGCACTACAAACTCGGTAAGCATTTCGCCCGAAGTGACCTACAGTATGCCCGGACAATACACCATTACGGCATTTGTGAGGAAGGGCGACTGTATTGAGAGGGCCGACAGGGTTATAAAGGTGGAAGTGCCGTCGAAGCTCGAAATTCCTAACATATTCAGTCCGAATGATGATGGAGTAAACGATGTGTTTTTTCTACACGCAGCGAGTCTTGAAACCATTGATATAAAAATATTTGACCGTTGGGGACATCTTGTTTACAGTATAAGCAGCGATAAGGGCAACATAGCCTGGGATGGTAAAAATCAGTATGGGAAAGAGGTTGCTGAAGGTGTTTACTTTTATACACTCAAGGCAAAAGGAGCCGATGGAAACGAGTTTGAACAGAAGGGAAATGTCACTGTTGTGAGGTAGTGGATTCCTTTACTTTCTCAAAAAAGCTGCCGGTTTTATTGGAGGTAAAGAAATGGAATATGGTGTTTAAGATCACACTCTTTAACAATCATTAAAATGTGAAGTTGTGGAAGTTATTTGCCTTCCAATGCCCGTTCAACTTCCTCAAGCTTACCAGTGGCGTAGGCATCGTTAGGTTTAATCCGAAGAGCATCTTTATAAGCTTGTTTAGCTTCCGCATAACGTTTCATTTTATATAGTTCGTCGGCCCTGACAATAGTTTCTTTGTATTTGGCCGTACCCAACACCTGCGGTACTTTGTATTTAGTGTCTTTTCCTTCAATTGAGGTTTCGTTGTTTTTAGGTTCGTAGGGTTGTCCACCGGAAACTGGCTGAGTAGTGGAGGTCTGTGGGGCTTCTGCAGCTGCTTTTTTCTTGCGTGCTTCTTCATCGGCAAGTGCCTTTGCTGCGGCTGCTTTTTCTTTTGCGATGCGGTCGGCCTCTTCTTTAGCTGCTTTTTCTTTAGCTAGTTTCTCTTCTAGTTCACGTTCTTTTGCAGCCTGTTTTTCTGCCAGAGCCTTTTCCCGGGCAGCCCTGGCAGCCGCATCTGCTTCCGCTTTTTTCTTCGCCGCTTCCTCATCCGTTTTTTTCTTTACAAGTGCATCGGCTGCCGCTTTTTCGGCCGCCACTTTATCCGCCGCCTCTTTTTCCTTAGCCAGTTTTTCAGCCTCAGCTTTTGATTTAGCTTCAGTTTCAGCCTGTTTTTTAGCCAGGGCCTCGGCAGCTGCCTTGTCGGCGATGTCTTTTTTGGCTTTTTCCTCGGCGGCTGCTTTTTCTTTAGCCAGCTTGTCGGCCTCTTCTTTTGCTTTTGCTTCAGCATCGGCCTTTGCTTTTGCCTCGTCGGCTTGTTTTTTTGCTAAAGCATCGGCATCCGCTTTTGCTTTTGCCTCGGCGTCTTTTTTCGCTTTCTCTTCCGCTGCTGCTTTTTCTTTAGCCAGTTTGTCGGCTTCCGCTTTTGCTTTGGCCTCCGCCTCTGCCTTTGCTTTTGCTTCTTCGGCCTGTTTTTTTGCCAGAGCTTCCGCTTCCGCTTTCGCTTTTGCTTCTGCCTCGGCTTTGGCCTTAGCTTCTGCATCTTTTTTCGCTTTCTCTTCCGCTGCTGCTTTTTCTTTAGCCAATTTGTCGGCCTCCGCTTTTGCTTTAGCCTCCGCCTCTGCCTTTGCTTTAGCTTCTTCGGCCTGTTTTTTTGCTAAAGCTTCGGCCTCTGCTTTTGCCTTGGCTTCCGCTTCCGCTTTCGTTTTTGCTTCTTCAGCCTGCTTTTTGGCGAGGGCTTCCGCCTCGGCCTTAGCCTTAGCCTCCGCATCTTTTTTCACTTTCTCTTCGGCAGCCGCTTTTTCTTTAGCCAGTTTGTCGGCTTCCGCTTTTGCTTTGGCCTCCGCCTCTGCCTTTGCTTTTGCTTCTTCGGCCTGCTTTTTTGCTAAAGCCTCCGCTTCTGCTTTTGCTTTTGCCTCCGCTTCTTTTTTGGCTTTTTCTTCTGCCGCCGCTTTATCGGCCGCAGCCTTTGCGGCCGCTGCTTCTGCTGCCTTTTTCGCTTCGTCTTCTTTCGATTTAAGGCAATCTCCAACCTTTTTAAGTTGCTCAGTAGGGTACGGCTCGCCCGGTATCATTGAAAGGGCTTTCTCGTACAAAGTTTTGGCCAGCGGACAATCGGGCTTTTTAAGCGCGGCATCGCCGTCTTTATTAGTGTTGCAGAATTTTTCGATAACCACATTCTCGGCATCGTTTATGCGTTTAAGCTGATCGAACATGTTTTCGGTGTAAGCTTCGTCCTTATCGAAAAAACGGCCTTTGTTGAAGTACTGTATTTTTACGATGGGCTGATTGATGGCAGAATAGTCAACGCCGGGAAACGCTTTTGCCATAATAACTCCGCTCATCGAATAGCCGGGTTCAAATTTATCGCGGCCAACATCTTCGGGCACTCCCTTGGTTGAAATAATTACTTTTTTGGAGTTACAGCCCTTGTATGAAATAACAAGCATAAAGTCGCCATTAGGAGGCACCTGAATAATAAAATCGCCGCTGGCATCGGTGCTTACCTGCTTTACAATAGAGTTGCCCTGATACAGAATAACGCTGGCGCCGGCAATGGGTTTCTCCTCTTTTTCGGCTTTGGTGCTGAGTTTCCAGGTACGCAATTCAACGGTGCTGCGCAATTCAAGATTCCACGGAGCAGTTTGCGAAAAAAGACTATACGCCGGTAGTATTAATAGTGTGAGTAAGAAACGCAGGCTCAGCATAATTCCTTAAAAATCAATCAAGTTTTAAAAATAA
>CALMNJ010000461.1 GCA_937868675.1 uncultured Bacteroidota bacterium
GTATCTGCCGGTTCGGGGCAGATCAGCCCCGGAGGTTTTTCCCTTGAGTTACTAATGTTATTCTTCTTTATTTTCGGATGACGATTTTTCTTCTTCATCCAAAAGCTGATCTTTTACAGGGATGAGAATGCTGCAAAGGCTACAGGCCAGAAAAACAATACCAAGGAAGGTAAACCCTGGGCCGGCGTTCTCAATTATGCTGAAACCGACGTAGCCTGTAAATCCACCCACGATCACACACAGCAGCATGGTAAACCGGTTGCGGAATTTGAAAAAAATAAAAAGGCAAAGCGCATTAATTACAACTGCAATGACTGCAAAACCAAGCATGAACTCAAATAGACCTTGCAGCACATGTTGTATTTCGAGATGAATCAATGCCTGTTAAATAACCCTGGTAATTTAGCGATTGTTTTCATGTTAACCGGGTCAATGTGCTCATAAAATTGAAATAAAGTAGTCTGCATTAAGCCTAAAACACTGGTACACCATACGAATAGATTGTGCTGACATGACATCAGGAAGCTTTATGCAACTTCCATACAACCTAACTTATAAAAGGTTGTATTACATCATCACTGATCCGCATGGGCCTTTTGGTAGCGGGGTCAAGCAATACCCACACAATTTGTGCCCTTGCGGCAAGTTCGTTGCTGTCTTTTTTGTAAATAAGAACAGTGCGGTAGCATTTCTGTTTTTCAACACGCTCAATAAATGTTTCAATCAGAACTTTTTCATTTAACTTCAGTTCGCGCAGATAATCTATTTCCTGCCGCGCAATCACCCAAAAGCAGTTGGCGCGCTGCTCTACTGTAGTCCGATGATCCCAGTGCAAACCGCTTACCAGTTGCACCCATTGCAGGTAAACCAGATTGTTTACAAGATTATTAAAGTCAATATCCGGTTCCGAAACAATGAGCTCGTGAAAAAAACGGTTCGGAGTAGCCATGGAGTTTTATTTGTTTTTCCGTTGCATGCGGTACTTCAGAATCGCGCCGGCAATAGATACCACTACCAGTAAGCCGCCGGCCACCGGACGCTGCGCGGCAAACATCAAAATAGAAGCCGCAAAAATCAGCGCCGAACCTAAATATCCAAGGAGGGGATTGCTCATTTGAAAACTTTATGTCAAAAAAAAACCTCCCGCCTGGGGAGGTTTTTCATATTAAGCCTTTTTGGTTTGTTTATCGAAATCAACCACAATGGGGGTTGAAATACAGAGAGACGAATAGGTACCGATAATACGGCCTATGAGCAGGGCGAAGATGAAACCGCGGATGCTTTCGCCACCAAAAATAAAGATTACGACCAGCACGAAGAACACGGTGAGCGAAGTAAGAATGGTACGGCTCAGCGTGCTGTTAAGTGCATAATTAATAAGCTTGTTACGCTCTTCACCTGGTGTGTCGGCTTTACCGCTTTCGGTTAATCGTTCGCGGATCCTGTCAAACACTACCACAGTTTCCGTCATGGTGTAACCCATTACAGTAAGGATGGCAGCGATAAAGTCCTGACCAATTTCGAGTGGCAGCAATCCGTCGCAAATGGTGTAGCACGAAAGTACAATGAGCACGTCGTGGAACAGGGCCACTACCGAGCCTAAACCGTATTGCCATTTACGGAACCGGATCACAATGTAGATAAACATCATTAAGCACGAGAACAATACCGCACCATAAGCGCCATAAACAATGTCAGTGGCAATGGTTGGCCCCACTTTTTGTTGTTGCACAATCTCAAACTTATCGCTAACGGTTTTTAATCCGTCCATAAGTTGTTTCTCCACTTCTTTATCCGCATCCTTGCTGTTGTCAGTAACGCGATACGTAGTGGTGATTTTTGCCTGTTTGGGGCCGCCAATGGTTTTTACGTCAAGGGCCGAGCCTTTAAAGCCATCTTCCAGCGCTTTTTTAATCTCGTCGGTGTTAATGTCTTTTTCGAAACGAACCTGATAAGTGCGACCTCCTTTGAAGTCAACGCCCAGATTAAGTCCGCCGTTCTTAATATAGAACACAACACCGAGTGCAATTACCAGAGTGGAAATGGTGTAGTAAATTTTCCGCTTACCAACAAAGTCAAACGAAATGTTTTTAAATGCATTACGTGTAAAGTTATTGTCGAAAGGAATTTCCATTTTACGATCCAGCATCCATTCAAAAATGACGCGGGTAATGAGTATGGCTGAGAACAGTGAAGTACAGATACCGATAAAGAGGGTAGTTGCAAAACCTTGCACAGGGCCTGATCCAAATGCGTAAAGAATAATCGCAAGAATAGCGAGCGTCACGTTCGAGTCAATGATCGAAGACATGGCATGTTTAAATCCTTCCTTAATAGACTGTGTGGTTGATTTACCAAGGGCAAGTTCCTCGCGCACACGCTCAAAAATGAGGATGTTGGCGTCAACCGCCAAACCAATGGTGAGTACGATACCGGCAATACCAGGCAGTGTAAGCACGGCGCCAAGCGATGAAAGAATACCCATGATGAAAAACATGTTGGCAATAAGGGCAATGTTGGCCACCATACCAGACTTGTTATAATACATATACATGAATACGAGGATCACCACAAGCGCAATGGCAAAGCTGGTTAAGCCCGAATCAATTGCTTCCTGACCAAGCGATGGTCCAACGATACTTTCTTCAACGATATGAGCAGGGGCGGGGAGTTTACCGGCACTTAAGATGGCGGCTAAACCTTCAGCTTCTGCATCGGTAAAGTTTCCGGTAATTTCCGACTGGCCTGTAGTAATAGGATTAATAACACGCGGAGCAGAATAAACCATGTTGTCCATTACCACAGCAACGCATTTTCCACGATTGGCGGTAGTAAGCGTACCCCATTTCTGGGCAGCTTCTGCATTCATTGACATGGAAATTTTGGGTGTACCACCCGATTGTTGAGAGTAATCTTTAGTGGCATTGGTAATAATATCACCACTCAGTGCTGGATTCCCTTTGTTGTCGGAGGCTTTAATGGCATACAACTCAAAGTAAGTAGCTGCTACTGATCCGTCTTCAGCTTTCTGCTCAATTTCTTTTGAGCTCCACATAAATTTAAGGCGGTTCGGGAACACATTTTTGGAACGGGCAATGGCGAGGTATTTATTAATTTTTGCTGTATCCGCTTTAGAGTAAGCGCTTCCAATAACTGCGCCTTCAGCATACGTTTTAGGATTTCCCTTTTCGTCATAGTTTACACGGCCTTTTAGTGGCACAAATTGAGCCACGTTAGGTATATAGGTATATAAAGGTGTACGCTTCAGGAATCCTTTCAGAGCGGTGTCCTGTGGATTTACTGAGGCGGTTTTGGCGGCAACCTTCGTTG
>CALMNJ010000462.1 GCA_937868675.1 uncultured Bacteroidota bacterium
CCGATATTTATGACTTTAAACATGAACTCAAAACGATCGTTATTTTTTATTTTCCTCACGATTCTGATTGATTGCCTGGGCCTGGGCATCATTGTTCCGACCCTGCCTTTTTTAATTCAGGAATTGAGCGGCCAGAATACGAGCATGGCGGCCACTTACGGAGGCTGGCTCAATTTTTCTTATGCCGTTATGTCTTTCATTTTTGCTCCTGTTCTTGGCGGATTGAGCGACCGCTACGGGAGGCGGCCCGTATTACTTACCGCCTTGTTTGGCCTGGGGGTTGATTATCTTTTTCTGAGTTTTGCCCCAAACATTACCTGGCTTTTTATTGGCCGCATTATCTCTGGTATTTGCGGAGCCAGTTTTACCACGGCATCTGCTTATATTGCCGATGTGAGTGACGACAGCAACCGGGCTAAGAATTTCGGTCTTATAGGCGCTGCTTTTGGTATCGGATTTATTTTCGGGCCTTTTATCGGTGCTATTTTTGGAGCCATGGGAACCAAGGTGCCCTTTATGGCTGCTGCGGGTTTATCGCTGCTCAATTTCATTTTCGGTTTGTTTGCCTTACCCGAGTCACTAAAGATGGAGAACCGGCGGCCTTTCGATATTAAACGGGCCAATCCGTTCGGGTCGTTGAAGCAATTGGGTAAACATAAAAGTTTTCTCAGTCTTATTTTTGTGTTGTTTCTATTAAGTTTGGCCGGGCAGGCCATGCCTTCGATCTGGAATTTCTTCTGCGTCGAAAAATTTAAATGGGACCAGCGCTGGATTGGGTACTCGCTAACTTTCGTGGGCATTGCTGTATCTATTGTACAGGGTGGGCTTATTGGTGTAATTACACGAAAAATCGGAGTAAAACGCAGCATTTTTTTCGGCCTCGCATTTTACGCGATAGGTTTTTTCCTGTTTGCAATGGCCAATCAGCCCTGGATGATGTTTGCGTTTATGATACCCTATGCGCTTGGAGGTATTTCGGGGCCTAATATTCAAAGTACACTCACCGCGCAGGTAAAAGCATCAGAACAGGGCGAGCTACAGGGAGGAATTACGGGACTGGGTAGTTTTGCCACCATCCTGGGGCCGCTGGTTATGACCTCTTCGTTTACTTATTTTACCAGGGAGCCCGACAAACTTTATTTTCCGGGAATCCCGTTTTTAATTGGCGGAGTATTAACCCTGGTAAGTGTGGTGATGAGCTACTACGCTTTGAAAAAGATGGAGATTGCTCCTTCAAAATGAATTATTGATGATGGTGACTGAGTCGGGTTTTCGCACCTGCGTGTTATGCAAAATAAAACAGGTTCGAAATGAAATTTCGGAAAATGGATGTAGTTCAGCGTCTTACCACGCCTTCAAATTTTGATCTATTACCCGCCCGGTCTTCCACCTCCAGCCTGATGTTTATTTTGCCTTTCGGGCTTTCGTCGTCAAATTTATAGAACAACAAATCGGCTTTGGCATCGTATTCGGCAATAACAAATTTGTTGTTAAGGTAAAGCTTGTATTTACCAATGCCGCTCAGTGCATCGGTTATAATAAATCCCAGCATACTGGATGCCACAGGAACCTTGTTGCGTTTGGCCTTGAATTGTGGAATAATTTTGGGTGCCTGATGATCTTCAGTTAACTGAAAACCTCCGAAACTCTTGATGTAAAAACAGGCCGAGTCGGCACTTAAGCGTGGGGTGTATTCCTGTTGCCCGCATTTGAGCACAAGTTTGTGTTTGTTTTTTAGCTGGTGTGGCGCAAGCTTAAAGGCCACGATTGCCGGCACCCTTAGGTTGGCATCGCCCGGAAAAATAATCAGTTTACCGCTTGCGCTCAGTGTGTTCTCAACTACCAGGGGCGTTGAATAAAACAAGGTGTTGGCCGGAATGGTAAGCTTCACACCGTTTTTTGCATATACAAAGTCTTTACGGCAGTTTACAAACAAATCGCTTTTCAATGCCGGGCCGGTGTATTGCAGGGGTTTGCCGCAGCGCACATGAAACTGTATGTCGTTTTCGTTGCCCCATTCGTCTTCCACCAAAAGTTTGATCATGTGAAAGCCCGAGTCACGCAGCAGAATCCTGCCGCGGTTAACGGCCCGCCCAATCATTTCGGTGGGATAGGTTTCGGGGAGAAAACATTTCTGGAATTTCAACCCTCCGTTGGTTTCACTGTATTCATTAATGTAACGGGTATCGTCAAAAAAAATGCCGCTGAGTTTGTGCGAATAAATGAGCCGGCCATCAAAATAAAGCCGAGCAATATAAATATTGTTGGGGCTACCGGCCGGAGTAAACCGGTCGTAGCCTGCAAAGGCAATACCGATGTAAGGATTGTCAATATTTATAAGCGGATTGTCGGGAAGCAGCACATCGTCGTCATTTTGTAACACCCTGATTTGTTTGAAAGGTTTTGGAGCCAGGGTATCCGACAAACTGTACAAGGCTACCGTTTGAATCATGGGGCGTGTGCGGTCGGGATAACTTAAAAACTCGAGAGGATTTAAAGGCGCCTCCGATTTTTCATCACGGATCTCGAAATGAAGATGCGGGCCGGTGGAGTTGCCGGTACTGCCTGAAAGGCCAATAATTTCACCTTTTTTTATGGGCACCATAAAAGGTTTTGGAAAAAACTCCACTTCATAACTTTCCTGTGCGTATTGCTCTTTCTTAACCAGGTCGCTTATTTTTATACTGTAGGAGTTAAGATGTCCGTAAACGGTAACTTTTCCATTGGCATGGGTAATATAAAGGCATTTTCCATAGCCTGTGGCGCTTACCTTTATGCGGTATACATAGCCATCGGCTGCTGCGTAAACCGGTAAATTAACCTGTCCGCCTGTTGAAAAATCGAGCCCGGCATGGAAGTGATTGGGCCGTAACTCGCCGTAATTGGCCGTGAGCACATAAGGAGAATCTAATGGGAAAGAAAACCCGTTTTTTTTCTGTGCGCTGAGTTGCCAGTTTAAAACCAGCAGTAACACTATAAAAACAATTTTATTCAAGGCTTAGTTCTCTTTCGGTGGTGGTATTCAGAAAACAGTAAAAGAAACAAAAAAACAACACGCCGGCCGAGGTCTGCAACATGCTTTCCACAAGAAAATTAAGGACGATAATAAAACCGAAGATTAACAGGAGTAATCGTCGTTTATAAATCGCACTGATGACAGGGCCAAAGGTGAGCAGGAGCAGCGGAATCATTCCAGGAAGTCCCATCCCCACAAAGGTTTGCAAAAACTGATTGTGTGCATTGAGATGATGCTCAAGGGCTCCGGTAAGACCATTTGCCTCATACGATTTGTAAAGTTCACTGTTGGCGTCGCCCACTCCGGTACCAAAAAAGAGATTTTGTTGAATGAGTTTCGTGCATTGCTGCCAGATGAGGACTCTAACCGTTGTGCTTTCGGAGGAGGTTTTGTCGATGTTGTAGTATGATACCGAAAACGCAGCGCCAAGTCTTTGGAACGGTGTGGGGGCTATTTTGTAGGATACAAACAAAATCAGGCAAAGTGATGCAATTCCGACTGCGAGATTCCTGAAGTTGAGATGAGCACTGAAACGACGTAATATCAAAAGGGGAATAATAATCAGCAAACTGATAATGCCCAATTTGGATGAACACAAAAACACGCAGAGTATAAAAAGGGCCGAAAAGACAAAGGATAATTTCCGGATGCTTTTGTGTTCTTTAAACCAGACCGGGAAAAAAATAAAAATGATGCTGATGGCGAAAATGAGATACATGGCCAGGTAGGAGGCATGGATAAAATAGGAAAACTGAGTGTAAAAGAAATATTCGCTGTGGCCGGAAGCGGCATATATAGTGGCGCGACCAACCAGAAAGAGACAATTGAAAAAACAACCCGACACAAACGAGAGCGCCATACGTTTCATAATCTGAACAGGCCATTCAAAGCAGAAGAAAAGATAGGGCATAAACAGGAAACTCGCTTTTATCTCAACGGCTGTAATGGCTTCGGTGCGGTTTGCCGAAACAAGGGCGCTAAGGAATGTAACAAGGAAGAAGCTTTCCGCGATCCAGAAATGCATGGACCGAACCCCTTTTTTTAGAGCCGCTGGTTTAATATTAAAAAATGAAACAACAAACCAGCAGGCGATGAGAATTGACAAGATCAGTGAATTGAAGGGCAATAAAAAGCAAAACAATGCCGGAAAGAAGTAAAAGAGATTTTGTTTCAGGCTGGTTTGCATGGTTATTATTGGAATACCGCTAAGATATGACTTCGTAAAAAGTGCCGGTTAAAGAGCGGATACAATTTACCAACACGTCTTCCGTTGGGAGGAGCCAGCGTTACTTTCAGTATCTTGCTTTTGCCAGCATGCGGAAATAACGCCGGTGTTTCGCGAATGCTTACTTTGCGCACATTGGGATTGCGGGGGTTGTTGTAATTAAAATCGTACCACAGGATAATACCACCCGGGTTAAGCAAATCCCACATTTTGGCGGCAAGTTTCAAGCGATGGCCCGAATTTAAAATGCTTGTGAAAACGGTGGATTGGTAAACGCAATCGAAACGCCTCCCGAAATCCATCTCAATGGCATCGCCTTCAAAAATAATGGTGTCGGGATAATCTTTCCGTGCCACGTTTGCCCGTTCGGGTAACTGTTCGTTTAAGAAAATATTACTCCTGCCGAAGCCGGCCTGAGTTAAGTATTCTATGTTGGAACCGTGACCGGCTCCAACTTCGAGCAGAGTGGGTCTGGCAGGCAAGGTGAATCCGGTAAGTATTTTTTTGATCGCCTCAAGCTTTTCCGAATCAACCCTTCGCGAATAATAAGAATCGTAGAGGTGCGCATTTCTTCTGCCGGCGTAATTTGTTCTTATTTCTTCCTCGAGTTTGCTCATTTTAATGCGACGAGCGTTTTATAAAAGCCGGCTGCGATTATCTCCCGGTTAAAGTATCTATTCACAAATGCTCTGCCGTTATTACCAAGCTCTTTGGCGTGCCCGGGATTTTGTACTAGTTGTTCTATTGCCGATGCAAGTGATGCCGCATTTTCTGGTTCGAAATAGATGCCGCATTTCCCCTGATCAATAAAAAGCGTTCGGGCCTCACCGTCAACGCCCAGCAGTATGGGTATCTGCATGGCCAGGTTTTCGAATATTTTGGAGGGAATGGCTCCTAAAAACAGATCCAGCTTTCGCAGGGGGATAATGGCTGCATCCACGCTTTTTAATATGCCGGGCATTTCGTTTTTTGTGACGGCATCCAGAAAAAACACGTTATCAAGTTTTTTTTCCTGTTGCATTTTCAGCAATCGTGTTTTTTCGGGACCGCTACCCATCAGGACGAATTTTATGTCTTTTTTATTGACAAACCTCTGCGCGGCTTCCAGGATGGTGTCGAGCCCTTGTGCAATGCCAATAATTCCAGCGTATAAAAAAATTTTATCGTTTGCTGTAAAATTATTTTGGATACGCCAATTGCCCGATTCTGTTTTTTCAGGATCGTAATAGTTCAAATCAACCCCATTTGGTAGCCAATACGTTTTAACTTGTGGAAAGCGCTGCATTATGTTTTCACAAATGCCCTGAGTTTGGCCTGTAACCAATACCGAACGCCGGTAAAGTTTTGCTTCAAGGCGGTAAGCCATGCCCAGCAAATAGGGGTTGGTAACCACACCCAGTTTTTCAGCGCTTTCAGGCCACAGGTCGCTTACATTAAAAATAAGCTTTGCCTTTTTTTTACGGCTTATATAAAGGGCGCTGTAACCCAGGAACAAAGGCGGTGACTCGCACATCAGGTAGTCGAAATTTCCCGGAATGTGTTTTGATTTTCGAGCGCTCGAGATCACAAATGAAAAATAATTACGCAGCCTGCTCAGAATACCTTTGTTTGAAGAAACGTAAATGGATGCGCGGTAAACATTAAGCCCTTCCATGTTTTCTTTCACAAATGTTTTGCCTTTGTATGCCTCATGAATTTTCATTTGCGGGTAATTTGGCATTGCGGTAAGGACAGATATTTCAACACCGGCGGCTTTGAGCCGGAGTGCCAGCTCAAAGAGGCGATTTTGCGGAGCCCCTACTTCCGGTGGAAAGTATTGAGTGAGGATGAGCAATTTCATGGCTTCAACGCATCATAAAAAGCTTTGTGTATTTTGCCACGGATACCCAGTTTTGTGA
>CALMNJ010000463.1 GCA_937868675.1 uncultured Bacteroidota bacterium
AAATGAATAAATGCGCATTGGTAAGGAAAGTGGCGTTTGGCTCCATTAAAAAAGCCCGAACAAATAACGTGTTTCATTTACTTGTTCAGGCTTCACAAGAGCTTACGGGCTCAAATACTTTCAAAAAGCTTTTTGTTACATTGAAGGTAACCCGAATAAACCGCATTTTCAAGAAATACGGCGTTTTTAACATTCACTCACCTGAATTGTTTAGTGATTTCGCCTGATAAATTTATTGAAAGTGTATTTTAAAAGGCTATTAAGGACAAACCAGGTCAGCGATATCACTCAGTTTATCCGATCGTGTCCTTTTTCGCCACCAGATGCAAATCGTTTATCAGCTTCAGTACAAACTCCAGTTGATCTTCGCGACTTAGTTCGCTGTTATCGAGCACTACGGCATCTTCGGCTTTAATGAGCGGGCTTTCCTTTCGGTTTATGTCCTCGTGGTCGCGCTGCTGAAGGTTTTTTTTTACTTCCTCCAGCGTAAAATACTGTCCCTTGCTGCTGTACTCGTCCAGGCGGCGGCGTGCGCGCACGTCGGGGTCGGCCGTCATAAACAATTTCAGTTCAGCATTCGGAAAAACGTGAGTTCCAATATCGCGCCCATCGAGCACCACACCTTTGCCTCTGCCAAGTTTGCGTTGCAGGTTCACCATTTTTTCACGTACTTCTTTAATAGCGCTAACGCGGCTCACCCAATCGCTCACCTGCATGGTGCGTATCTCATGCTCCACGTTTTCATTGTTCAGAAAAATATCGGAGTGGTGCGTGTGGGCGTTGAGTTCAAAATGCAATTCTATTTGCGTCAGGGCGTTTATAAGTGCGACCGAATTTACTGCCTTGCCGGCGCCTGCCCAATTGTGCCGGATGGCATATAGGGTTACCGCGCGGTACATGGCGCCTGTGTCAATGTAGTTGTAATGCAGCTTATGGGCCAGTGCTTTTGCCAGCGTACTTTTGCCGCAGCTACTGTACCCGTCAATGGCTATGGTGATTTTTTGCACTGTGTTAAATGTATAGATTTTTTTTGTACACGGATAGGCAGACCTTAAAAAGCAATGTACACCTGCAATGGCTGTGGCGTGTGAAAGCAATTGAGCGTAAATTTCATATTTTTGCCGATACCTTCCTTTACCAAAAGGTGAAGCAAAATATACAGTGCTCATGCGTCTGCGCTTATTCTTATTGGCCCTGCTTTTTACGCTCCGCTATAAACTAATGGCACAGGATTCGGTTACCATACTTGTTAAATCGTCGCAGGAATTGTTTAACGCAGGCAAGTACCAGGAGGCACTGGGTGCAGCGCTGAGAGCACTTGGTAAGGCCGAAAAGCAGGACAACCCCCGCCTGCTCATCAAGGCCAACATGCAGGTGGGAACTATGTACTATTACAACGAACAATCAAACAAAAAGAAGATACTGCCATACTATTACAAGGTAAAGGATATCGCCGAAAGATACCGTTTCGATACCATCGCTTCGCGCATATACCACAACATAGGAGTTTGCTACATCGAAAACAAGAACGCCGACTCCGGGGAATACTACATGAAAAAGGCGGTTTCGGCGATTAAAGCCATCGGCGATTACAATCGGCTGTCGAAATCCTACGCCGTGCTTACAGAGCTCTACAAGTTGCGTATGGATGATACCGCAAAAATAATGCCTGTGGTTAAGGAGGCATACCGCTATGCGCTCCTTGCGGGCGACAGTGAACAGGTGGCTTTTGCACTAATGAAATACGGGTTTTATTATTACGACCAGAAAATGTTCAAGCGGTCGTTACCTTATTTTTACAGGGCCAAGAATATTTACGGCAAACTGAACGACCTACAGGGGCTTTCGTATGCTACCCGGAACATAGCTAACGCTTTCGGAAGCGAATACGGCATCGAGACCAAAAAAGCTTACGACGAGTACATTCGCGTTTACGATTCGCTCTTTGCGCGCGAATCGTCTGAAAAGGTAGCCAAGTACGAAACACTTTACAAAACAGAAAAAAAAGAACGCGAGAACGAGGAATTGCTGCAGGCCAACAGGCTCAAAGAGCAGGAGCTCAACACGCGCAATTTTGCGATTGTGACCCTCGTAATCTTGATCGTTTTGATTGTTGTGCTCATCTTCTGGCGACTTAACGCCATAAACCTGCGAAAAAAACAACAGGAGCTTTTGGCCATTCAGCACCTTGAAAATGAGCGAAGCCGCATTTCGCGTGACCTGCACGACAACGTGGGCGCGCTTGTGAGTTTTGTGAACACTAAAATTGACTGGGTCATGAAAAACAAACAGCCAGATCCCGGTCTTATGGAAGACCTTGCCCTGATCAAAAGCAACTCGCGTGATATACTGGAGGGGCTCAGAGATTCGATATGGACCCTGAATACCCCCAATATTACCAACTTCGACCTGATTGACAAACTTAAGCCTTACATCAAAAGTCACCTGCATTGCGAGGTGGCTATAAGCGACGAGCTAACTGCCGAAGCTATTTTAAACAACGAGCAGGTGCTGGCGCGCAACATGACGATGGTGTTCGAGGAGACGCTGACGCTGGACGACGGGCTGCACACCTACATCTCGATCAAGTTCCCGCTGCACGACGCGGACGGCGCCGCCTACGGCGTGTGCGGCATCGCCACCGACATCACCGAGCGCAAGCGCGCGCAGGCGGAGCTGGCGCGCGAGCGCGAGCTGTCGTTCCAGCGCGAGAAGCTCGCGG
>CALMNJ010000464.1 GCA_937868675.1 uncultured Bacteroidota bacterium
TTATTTTCATACCATGAAAAAACAACGTATCTATCACCTCGCCGCACTGTTTATTTTGTGCGGAAGCCTGGCCCTGAGTTCATGTAAAAAGAAAACGACCACCGAAACCACCAGCGACGAAAGCGGACAAAGCAGTTCGGATAACCGCACCGCTCAAAGCGAAAACGAAACCGCTGTGAACGATGTAAATAATGTAATTGGAGACCAGAATGCGCTTAGCGGGCGAAGCAGCGAAAGCCAGGGTGCAACGGGGGTTATGGGAAGTATATGCGGTGCCAGTGTTGATACCGCCGGTATGAAAGCACAGGGAACCGTAAAGATTAACTACGACGGCACCACCTGCAACAACCGCACCCGTACAGGTTCCATTAAACTCACCATTCAAAACTACGCTGCAGGCAAACGCTGGAAAGACGTTGGCTGTGTAATTAAAGTGGAGTATCTTTCATATAAAGTAAAACGCGCCTCCGACGGTAAGTTTATTCAACTGGAGGGTACTCAGTTTCTGACTAACGAAAGTGGAGGCACCTGGTTTAATCTCCTGATCTTAAAAAATATGACCAGCCTTGTTTCATCCGTTACGGGTACTAACCTCAAAGCCTCTTTCGAGGATGGGAAAACCGCCACTTATAACATCAACCGCCGCTTTACCTATTCCTATCCAAACAATGTGCTTACCATGAAAGGCGAAGGCATTGGAAGCAACGGAAGCCTGAGCAATCTTGAAAATTATGGCACTACCCGCGATGGCGATGCGTTTACCAGCCAGGTAAGTGTTCCTATTATCTGGAATCTCACCTGCGGCCCATGGGCCCCGGTACAGGGTGATGTAATGATTAAAGTTGACGGAAAAGGATTTGACCTGCATTGTACATACGCGGTTGATCAGAGCGGAAATCCGGTTAATGTTGCCGCCAATCAGTGTGCTTACGGCTGGAAACTGGAGTGGACTGTGAACGGAAAAACCAACAACAAGGTATTCGGCTACAATTAGCCTCGTTTAGATTTTATGAAGGTCCGCCTCCAGACAAAAGCGGGTCTTTGCTTTGTGGCTCCTGCTTTGGCGGGCAAATCTTTTTTTATATCTTTATTTCTTGAACTTTTGTATGCGCCATTATAAAACACAATACATGTCACGCATTTTAAGCGTGTTATTTTCAGGCATGTTATGCGTGTTGATTTTATCGTGTGCGAAGAAAAAAGCGTTTAATGAGGAAAACGCACAGGAAGCTACCGTTAGCGCCTTTGCAACCATCAGCTCTGAAAGCGCCATTGCCGATATTTTTAAAGTGGTGGATAACCAGTTTTTACTGCGGGGTAAAGAAGCTGGTACCTCATCAGTAAGTCTGGTATGTGGAGCCGATGTTGACACAACCAAGATTCTTACAAACGGTAGCTTTACCATTAAGTATAATGGAAGCAACTGCGGTGGTATTAGTAAAAATGGCTCTATTTTGGCAACCATAACCGGTTATCCGCTTAAGAAGTGGAAACAAAAAGGTTGTGTGATAAAAGCTGATTTTGTGGATTACACCGTTGATAAACCTGCCGAAGGACGATCGTTGAAAATTAAGGGTAGTATGTATTTAACCAATGAGTCGGGTTCAAGCTGGTACGATATGCTTTACCTTGGTGGTAGCCCCCTAACCTGTTCGGTAAGTGCCAACGATCTTACAGTAATGGTTGACGGCTCTTATACCTATGTATTTAATATGGCGCGACGCTCAAGTTATTCGGCATCAAAAGGCGTTATTACCGGATCAATGGATGGCCTTGGTACACAGGGCTCACGTGGCAATATAGATTGCTGGGGCCTTAACAGCGAAGGCAAAAATTTCAGCAGTCAGGTAAGCAGTGCCTTTCAGTGGAATACAAGTTGTGGTCCATGGGCGCCAACGGCAGGCGAAACAAAAGTGAATGTGGACAACAAGTACTTTGAATTGAAATCTACTTTTGGACTAGACTCCAACAACGACCCTTTTGGCGGAAGCGGATGTCCGAGCGGATGGAAAATTGAATGGTCTTATAAAAGCAAAACCAATAAGCGAATATTTACTTATCCAAAATAACCACGGTTCATGAGGAAAACGCTGATATTGATAGTTCTGGTTTCGCTGATGGTGTCGGTCACTTCGGTATTAACTAGCAGTTGCAAATCAAACAGCAACAAATGGGTTTATTACGACGAAACCTACTGTGCCGATTTCTGGAAATACAGTGGCAATAACGAGGTACTGAAACAAAACATTGTTGATTTTTTTAAAACAGAAGGCGTAAGCATTCTTGATCTGGAAATATACGTGGATCGCACCGAGGAAATAAACAATACCTGCCAGAATAAAACCGGGCGACGCGTAAAATGCAAAGTGAAGGAAAAAGATGTTTCCAGAATGAAAAGCCGGGGCTTTTACGAATAAGCCAAAACCCGAAACCGGTAAAATTAATTCAGCCTAAAACACAAAGAAAAAAAACACCGTGGCGGCCCACTGCTTTTTGAGGCCCTTGGTATAATAAATGGTGTTGTGCGACTCGTCTTCAACCGTTCCGTCGTCTTTAATGTAACCTTTTACCACTTTTTTATAATTCTCAACGGTGCCGTCTTCACGCAGGTAACCAATGATCTGATGTTTGCGGTTTTCAATCCTGCCATCCGCTGTAATGTATCCAAGCACAGCGTGCGAGTATTCCTCCACCGCTCCATCGGGCTTTATATATCCCTTCACAGCGTGCCACGAATTTTCAACGGTGCCATCCTCCTTTATAAAAGCCACCGTGCGATGGTCTTCGGCCTCAAT
>CALMNJ010000465.1 GCA_937868675.1 uncultured Bacteroidota bacterium
CCGGAGGTACAACCCGAAGCATTTGTTCCAACCACCGAATAACAGGTAGATGAGGATAGAGTAACAACAATGGGATTGCTCAATGCGAGCGTACTCCAGGTGTATGTGATAGCTCCGCTTGCGGTAAGCGTAACATTGGAGTTCTGACAAAGTGTAGATGAGGAGGCACTGATAGTAATGGTTGGTTGGGGTGAAATACCTGGACATACCGTAGCAGGTATGGCGGCACAACCTGTTGAACTGGTTCCGCTCACTTTAAAACATGGGTACAGAGATGAAGAAACGTTAACAACACTGCCCGATCCAATATAAATACTGGATGTTAAGTTGGTCCAGGTGTAACTGCTTGCACCGGAGGCAGTAAACGTGTTAACTGTGCCGGCACATACATTTGTTGGTCCGTTAACCGAAATGGCAGTAACCGGAATAACCGATACACAGCTTACGGCACTGGCAGGGCCACCACATGCATTAGCAGGAGCTGTTACGGTATAACATGTACTAACAGATGGTGTGACTACTATTGAAGAGGTTAATGCTCCGGTACTCCATGAATAGCTTGACGCTCCGCTGGCACTTAAAAAAGCAGAACTGCCGGCGCATATATTGTAGCCAGGGCTAACCGAAAGGCTTGCCGGCGCAATTACAGAAACGCATTGGGTAGTATAAAGGTTACATCCGGATGAGCCCGCAGCGATAAGTGTGCCGCAAGCGGTACCGGCGTAGGGAGGCGTATAGCTTACCGCGGTAGTAACCGTTGAAACCACACCGGTGCTGGTTAGAACCGACCAGGTGTAGGAAGTAGCCGAACCACCTGCTGTAAAAGTAACTCCGGTGCCAAGGCAAACTGAGCCGGAACTGGCACCAACCGTTACGGTTGGGCCGGGTACAACTGTTACGCAAAATGGCGCTGTGCTGGTACAACCCGAGTTGTTACCGGTAATAGTATAACATGTTGAAGATGTAGGGTTTACGCTAAAAACACCTGTGCCCGAGAACGAGGTGATGGGCGTGGTACCGTTGCTGTAAGTTGATGCACCAGTTACCGAAACGGTAATAACGTTACCGGCGCAAACAGAGGTTTGTGAGGCATTGATCGTGAGCGTAGGTGTTGTACCGATAGTAAGGCATTTTGAAATACTGCTTACGCATCCGTTGGTGTTGGTTGATGCAACCGTGTAACATCCGGATGCGGTGGGCGTAAGAACAATACTGCTGCCGGTGGTTGGGCCATAGCCCGGACCGGTCCAGGTATAATTACCGGCACCTGCCGCCGTGAGCGAAAAACTGCTTCCAACGCATCCGCCGTTGCCGGGAGCACTTGTAACCGTTGGCGTAACACCCGAAAGTATGGTGCCGCTTGCCGTAGCGCTGCCAACAATTGCCGATGAACTGTTGATGGCATTACAATAAACAGTGTAAGGACCTCCGCAGGATATGTAGGCTGTAAAGGTACTCACGGTTGCGCTTGCGCTACCGTAAAAGCCCGAACCACAGTTGGCAGTGGTAACAGAGTAAGAATAATACACAGTGCCCGAAACGGTTGATGTAAATGCACAGGCAATGGGGTTGGTAGCGGTAGTTGTGCACACAGTCGAATTGGAGACACTGAAACTTAACTGAGCCTTCGAGGGCAGTGTGGAGGATAATAAAAAAAAAAAAAAGGCGAAGATCTGGATTTTTAATTGTCTTTTCATGTAGTGAATTTTTAGGTTAGTCGTTGGTTAATTATGTTTTTCAAATGACAATACAACCCCTCTTCCCAGATGGTTGGGGACAAAGCGAACTTAATTGTTAAAATTTTGAGGATCCAATCATTCTTCCAATAAGCCTTTAACATGAAGCAATTAGGATCCGGGCATTGAACAGGCTTTACTTTATCAGCTGTAATAAAGCTCGAATTTAAAATATTATTCCTCATATTCCTAAACCGCTTTTTATTTACTTTTGAATTCTGTTTCAAAAATTATGACAAAAATTAAATTCGGAACCGATGGCTGGAGGGCAATCATTGCTCAGGATTTTACCGTTGATAATGTGGCGCGTGTAACTGAGGCTACTTCCAGATGGCTGCTCAAAAACTTCACGGCCCCCTCTGTAGTGGTTGGTCACGACTGCCGCTTTGCAGGTGAGTTGTTTGCCGAAACAACAACAAAAGTTTTTATCGCACATGGAATTAAAGTATATCTGGCCAAAGGCTTTGTGAGTACCCCAATGATTTCCCTTGGGGCGGTGAGGTTAAAAACAAGTCTGGGTATTATTATTACGGCAAGCCACAATCCGCCCTCTTACAATGGGTATAAAATAAAGGGACATTATGGGGGACCACTGGCTCCTGAACACGTTCAGGAAATTGAAGATATTATTCCGCCGGCTGCCATAACTTCCTGGCAGACTATTGATCTTAAAGAGGCGGCTGACAGGGGATTGCTGCTTGATGCGCCCCTTGAGGATATGTATATAAAACATGTGGAACAAAGCTTCGATCTGGATGCTATCAAAAACTCAAATCTGGTTCTTGCGTACGATGCTATGTTTGGAGCCGGTCAGAGGGTGATGCAGCGGTTGTTTCCGGATATACTCAAGTTGCATTGCGATTACAATCCTGGGTTCCATGGGCAGGCTCCCGAACCCATTCATAAAAACCTGATTGAATTCAGCAATTTCATTAAATCAAAAGGCAATATTTCGTGTGGTTTGGCTACCGACGGCGATGCCGATCGCATTGGCCTTTACGATGGGGCTGGTAATTTTGTTGATTCGCACCACATTATTCTGCTTCTGATTCATTATCTGGTTAAGTACAAAAAAATGGGTGGCAAGGTAGCTACGGCATTTAGTACAACCGTAAAGATTAAGAACATGTGCGAACATTATGGTTTACCGCTTGATGTGGTGAAAATCGGGTTCAAATACATCTGCAGCATTATGGTAAAAGAAGATGTGCTTGTAGGCGGGGAAGAAAGCGGGGGCATAGCCATTAAAGGACATATACCTGAGCGCGATGGAATATGGATGGGAATCACCATTTGGGAATTTATGGCCAAAACCGGCAAAACACTCAATCAGCTTATTGACGAGGTTTACGCCATCACAGGCACGTTCTGGTTTGAACGCAACGACCTCCACATAAGCGACGCTATTAAAGAGAAAGTGCTTGCCAATTGCAAAAGTGGAGCATACAATGCGTTTGGTAAATACAAAGTGCAGCGTGTTGATGATCTCGATGGCTATAAGTTTTTCTTTGACGATAATACCTGGATGATGATTCGCGCAAGCGGCACTGAGCCTGTATTGAGGGTTTACGCTGAGGGTGCGGATAAACACTTGGCTAACGATATTTTAAGCGAAGCAAAAAAGGTGTTACTGGCTTAAACCCGATCAGGGCCAAGAATTGTGAACTTTTTGGACGCGCCCCCTGCATGGAAAAAAGGTCTTGCAAAAATTTGCAAACGCAGGGGTCGGGCTGGCGCTACTCGCTCTTTGCAGCGTAAGGTAAGCCCCGCAGCAAAGGAGCTCAAAGAGGCCACTTCGTCGCTCATACCTGGTGTGCGTTAACCAATAACAAAATCACCAACATTACCAATTGTTCGGTTTTACAGCAATGTGGAGTAGCGGTTTGCTTTTCATAATGAATGAAGGCGTTTTCAAAAAGACGTTCCATAGTACCAGGATCTTCTTAGGCCGAAAGCATTTGTGGGTGTCAAATACTTGACGGTCATTCAATAATAACTGATTGGAGGCCTTGGATTTATCAACAAAACAGGTGGCTTTATACACATAAAACACTCTTTTATCATTGATTTTAATACATTGGTCGAAAATTCTT